>NZ_QXMN01000036.1:0-63657 GCF_003581445.1 Acidovorax cavernicola
ACCCCGCCCCCCACCGACGACGAGCTGCATGCCTGGGTCGACGGCCAGTTGCCGCCGGAACGCCATGAGGCGGTCGAGGAAGCGCTGGCACGTGATCCAGCCGTCGCCGCCCGTGTAGCCGCCTGGCATGCCCAGCGCGACGCGCTGCGCCGCCTGCACGGCGGTTTGCTCGACGAGCCCGTGCCTGCACCGCTGATGAGCGTGCTCGAACGGCACCAAATGGAGGCCGGCCGCAGCGCTCCCTGGTTGCGCTGGGGTGGCATGGCCGCCGGCCTGCTGATCGCGTTCGCTGCCGGCTGGCTTGGCAATGCCCAGTGGTCGGGCGCGCCGCGAGCCTCCGGGGCCTCGCTGGCGCGCGCACCGGCCGTGCGCGAGTTCGTACGCGACGCCTCGGTGGCCCACGTCGTCTACGCGCCCGAAAAACGGCATCCCGTCGAAGTGGCCGCCGCCGAGCAGCAGCACCTTGTGCAGTGGCTGTCCAAGCGCCTCGACCACCCCCTCAAGGTGCCCGACCTGTCCGCCCTGGGCTACACGCTGGTCGGCGGCCGCCTGTTGCCCGGCGAAACCGGCGCGCGAGCGCAGTTCATGTTCGAGGACCCGGCGGGCGAGCGCATCACGCTCTACATCGGCTCGCTCGACGCGCAGGCCGCAGGCGCTGCTGCATCGGGTGAAACCGCCTTCCGCTTCGCCTCGGACGGTGCCGTGCCGAGCTTTTACTGGATCGACCGGGGTTTCGGCTATGCCGTGGCCGGTCGCCTGTCGCGCGATGCGCTGCTGAGACTCGCGACCCTGGCCTACCGCGAGTTATCGTAGCGACGGCATAAACTGCCGGTTCGCGCATTCACCTGGCTTGTTTTCGCGATTGATTTTTCAACTGAAGGAGAAACTGCATGAAATTGCTCAGCGCCTCGATCCTCGCAGCGGCCCTGCTCGCCGGCTGCGGCGGCATGTCCACCAAGACCGCTGGAGCGCCCGACACGCCCACCCGCACCGCCGACGGCGTGCTGGTCGGCCCGAACGGCATGACGCTCTACACCTTCGCCCGTGACACCGCCAACGCCGGCACCTCGGCCTGCAACGGCCAATGCGCCACCAACTGGCCACCGCTCGGTGTGGCCGATGCCGCCAAGCCGATGGGCGGCTACACCATCGTCGTGCGTGAAGACGGCAAGAAGCAGTGGGCCTACAAGGGCTGGCCGCTGTACTACTGGGCCAAGGACACCAAGGCCGGCGACAAGACCGGCGACGGCGTCGCCAACGGTGCCTGGAAGGTGGCCCGCCCCTGATGGCGCGCTGACCTCGCATCCGTGATGAAAGCCTCGGCCCCGCCGAGGCTTTTTTCATGGTGCCTGCGGCCGAGACGGATGGGGTCGCAGCCGCGGCAGAATGGCCCGATGATTTCCAGCGACACCAACCGCGATGCTTTCCAGGCACTGCTCGCCCACCGCCTGATCACCGATGCGCAGCACGACACCGTGCTGGCACACCCCGAGTACGCCGCCCTCCCCCTGCTGCCCAGCCCCACGCACGCGCTGGCCTGGATGCGCGCGAAGGCACTGATCACGGAAGAAGAAGTGGATGCCGTCATCGACGAACTCGAAGACGAGGACACCTCAGAGCCATCGGCCGACTTCAGCGAGGCGGAAGACATCGCCTACGACGCGGAAGACATGCTGGAGATCGGCGCCACCGGCGTCACCCACGAGGCGGTGGATGCGCTTTTCAAGGAGGGGCTCATCGACACCGCGACCCGTGACATGGCGCTGCTGTCGGCACCGGTCGTCGGTGCTCCCGCGGCCCTGGGCACCGCGCTGGGCTGGATGGTGACCGAGGGCCTGCTCGACCAGGAAGTGTTCGATGCCACGCGCGCCCGTGTCGCGGCCGAGCCGCCGTTCGCGACGACAGCCGACCACCGCCGCATCGTCGACGAGGCCCAGGCGGCCATCACCGCCGATGCGCAGATGTTCTCCGAATGGAAGCGCGAGTTCGCGCGTCAGAACCAGGCCACCACCTGGAAGTTCAGGCTGGCGCTGCTGGCCATCGTGGCCGTGATCGGTTGGTTCATCTTCGGCCGCTGAAGGCCGCCGCGGCTCAGTGCGCGCCCGGCAGCGCGCTGTCCGCCAGCGTGGTGCGACGCCCGCGCAGCGCGAGCAACTCGTTGAACACCAGCGCCCCGATCACGAGCACGCCGCCGGTCAGTACAGGGGCCGCGGGCGTCTCGCCGGCGCCGAGCCAGGCCAGCGCGATGCCGAAGATCACCTCGAGCAGCGCGAGCAACGCCACCTCGGGCGCCTTGAGCACCTGCGCGCACAGCACGGAGAGCACGCAGGGAATCGCCAGCTGAAAGACACCCAGGAACGCCAGCAAGCCCAGGTCGTGCAGGCCCGCGCGGAACGGCCAGGCCAGAGGCAGCGTGACGAGTGCGGAAATCGCTGCGCCGATCAGCACCGCGGGCACGAGATCGACGTCCTGTCCCTTGGCGTGCGCATGCTGCACCACGGTCCATTGGGTCGCGCCAGCCAGCGGCACGCACAGCGCCACCAGCGTACCGACCAGCGAACCGCCCCCGCCTCCCAGCAGTTGCGTGCCGTACATCCAGCCGATGCCCAGCCCGGCGACCACGATGGCCGCCCAGGTGCGTGCAGGCAGCCGATGACCGATGAACAGGCGCGCGGCCAGTGCGGTGAAGAGCGGCCCGAGTGACATCGTGACCAGCACGCTCGCAGTCGATGTCAGGGTCAGCGCCACCATGAAGGCCGTGAACATCACGGCCCAGCAGACACCCGAGATCCAGAGTGCCCGCCCGCCGCGTCGAAGCTGCGAGAACACCCTGGGGCCCCGCCAAAGCGGCAAGATCACCAGCAGCGCCAGCATCGTGAAGAGGCTGCGCCAGAAGGTGATCTCGAAACTGTGCGCCTGCGCCAGGTGCCGCGTGACGACACCCGCCGTGCCCCACATCAGGGTCACGACGACCATCAGCCACACCGCGGTGCCGTGCGTGAGGCGCATGACCCGGAGCCGGACTGCAGGCGTGGGTGACGATCAGGCCGCGGTTTCGCGGCTGGCGCGCTTGCGCTCGTGCTCCTTCAGGAAGCGCTTGCGCAGGCGCACGCTCTTGGGCGTGATCTCGACCAGCTCGTCGTCCTCGATGAACTCCACGCCGTACTCGAGCGTGAGGTCGATCGGGGGCGTGATCTTCACAGCGTCTTCCTTGCCCGAGACACGGAAGTTCGTGAGCTGCTTGGTGCGGGTGGCGTTCACCACGAGGTCGTTGTCGCGGCTGTGGATGCCGACGATCATGCCTTCGTACACCGGGTCGTTCGCCTTCACGAACATGCGGCCGCGGTCGTCCAGCTTGCCCAGCGCGTAGGTGAAGATTTCACCGTCGTCCATCGAGATCAGCACGCCGTTCTTGCGGCCGCCGATGTCGCCCTTGTGCGGTTCGTAGCTGTCGAAGATGTTGCTGATGAGGCCCGAGCCGCGCGTCAGATTCAGGAATTCGTTCGTGAAGCCGATCAGGCCACGCGCCGGAATGCGGTACTCCAGACGCACGCGGCCACGGCCGTCCGATTCCATGTTGACCAGCTCGCCCTTGCGCTCGCCCAGTGCCTGCATCACGCCGCCCTGGTGGCCTTCCTCGATGTCGGCCGTGACCATTTCGATCGGCTCGTGCTTCTCGCCGTTCACGTTGCGGAACACCACGCGCGGCTTGGAGACGGCCATTTCATAGCCCTCGCGACGCATGTTTTCCAGCAGGATGGTCAGGTGCAGTTCGCCGCGGCCCATGACTTCGAAGATGCCTTCTTCGTCGGTCTCGTTCACGCGCAGCGCCACGTTGTGCTGCAGTTCCTTCTGCAGGCGGTCCCAGATCTGACGGCTGGTCACGAACTTGCCTTCGCGGCCGGCCAGCGGGCTGGTGTTCACGCAGAAGTTCATGGTCAGGGTCGGTTCGTCGACCTTGAGCATCGGCAGCGGCGCCGGGTTGGCGACGTCCGTCACCGTCACGCCGATGCCGATGTCGGCGATGCCGTTGATCAACACGATTTCGCCGGGGCCGGCTTCGGTCGACTGCACGCGGTCCAGGCCCTGGAAGGTCAGCACCTGGTTGACGCGGCCCTTGATGCTCTTGCCGTCCGGGCCTTCCATGACCAGCACGTCCGACATGGGCTTGAGCGTGCCCTGGCTGATGCGGCCCACGCCGATGCGGCCGACGAAGGTCGAGAAGTCGAGGGCCGAGATCTGCAGCTGCAGCGGCGCGTTCGGGTCACCCTTTTGCGACGGCACGTGCTTCAGGATGGTGTTGAACAGGGCCGACATGTCGGGGCCCCACTGCTCACCGGGCGCACCTTCTTCGAGCGACGACCAGCCGTTGATGCCCGAGGCATACACCACAGGGAAATCGAGTTGTTCGTCAGTCGCACCGAGCTTGTCGAACAGGTCGAAGGCAGCGTTGACCACCTTGTCGGGGTTCGCGCCCGGCTTGTCGACCTTGTTCACGACCAGGATCGGCTTCAGGCCCAGGGCCAGCGCCTTCTTGGTCACGAAGCGCGTCTGGGGCATCGGGCCTTCCTGCGCGTCGATCAGCAGCACCACGCCGTCGACCATCGACAGTGCGCGTTCCACTTCACCGCCGAAGTCCGCGTGGCCCGGGGTGTCGACGATGTTGATGTGCGTGCCTTCCCAGGTCACGGCGCAGTTCTTGGCCAGGATCGTGATGCCACGTTCCTTTTCGATGGCGTTGTTGTCCATCACCGTGTCAACGACCTTCTCGTGGTCGGCGAAGGTGCCCGACTGGCGCAGCAGCTGGTCGACCATGGTGGTCTTGCCATGGTCCACGTGGGCAATGATGGCGATATTGCGGATTTGCTTGGTACTCATGGTGTCGCTTCGGTCTGTGGTGCGTTCAAAAGAATTTGCTGAATTTCGATGGGGTTCAGCAAGCGCCCCGGGATCAGTTCGCCGGCGCTCACATGGGCGGTGCCCAGGAACGCCTGCGGGTCGGTGCCGAACACGGCCACCGCCTCGGCATCGGCCCAGCCGCCGCGGCGGCGCAGGCCCGAAAGAAAACGTGCGGCATCTTCAGCGGCGAGCGTGACGCGGCTGTGGCCGTCGACCAGCGCCTCGGCCGGCAGGAGCTGCGCCATGCGCTCGTCTTCGCTCATGGCTTCGAGCGCTTCGATGGTGACGCACTGCGCCTGCCCGAAGCCGCCCGTGGCGGTGCGGCGCAGCGAGGTCAGGTGCGCGCCGCAGCCCATCGCCTCGCCGATGTCCTCGCCCAGGGTGCGAATGTAGGTGCCCTTGCTCACGCTCGCGACGATGCGAACGGTGGTGTCGTCCAGCCGCGTCAGCGCGAGCGTGTGGATGACGACGTCGCGCGGCGCGCGCTCGATCTCGATGCCTTCGCGCGCGTACTCGTACAGCGCCTTGCCGTCTTTCTTGAGCGCGCTGTGCATCGGCGGCACCTGGCGGATCGGGCCGGTGAATTGCGCCTGCACGCGGGCCAGGTCTTCCGGCGAGACCTGCACCGGGCGCTCGGCGATCACTTCGCCTTCGGCGTCACCCGTGGAGGTCTTGACGCCCAGGCGTGCCACGGCCTCGTACGTCTTGTCGGCGTCGAGGTGCAACTGGCTGAATTTGGTGGCGGCGCCGAAACACAGCGGCAGCACGCCGGTGGCGAGCGGGTCGAGCGTGCCGGTATGGCCCGCCTTTTCGGCGCGCAACAACCACTTGGCCTTCTGCAAGGCCTGGTTGCTGGAGAACCCCAGCGGCTTGTCGAGCAGCAACACCCCATGCACAGGGCGCCGCTGCACCCGTGTGCGTGGCGCGTTCATGGCTAGTCGTCTTTCGAGCGCGAAGCGACGGCTTGTGCGATGAGCGCGTTCATGTCGGCCGCACGCTCGGTGGTGCGGTCGAACAGGAAGTGCAGCGTCGGCACGGTGTGGATGTGCAGGCGCTTGAACAGGCCGTTGCGCAGGAACCCTGCAGCCTGGTTCAGCGCCTCGGTGGTCTCGGCCACGTCGCCCGTGAGCAGGCTGAAGAAGACCTTCGCATGCGCGTAGTCGGGCGTGACCTCGACCGCCTGGATCGTGACCATGCCCACGCGCGGGTCCTTCAACTCGCGCGCGATCAGCTCCGTCAGATCGCGCTGGATCTGGTCGGCAACCTTGAACGCGCGGTTGGGGGCAGCGGCTTTTCTTTTCGGCATGGACTTTCTCGCTTCGAACGCTTACAGCGTCCGGGCGATTTCCTTGATCTCAAAGAACTCGAGCTGATCGCCCTCTTTAATGTCGTTGTAGTTCTTGAGCTTGATACCGCACTCAAAACCTTCGCGGACTTCGCGGACATCGTCCTTCATGCGCTTGATCGAGTCGATTTCGCCGGTGTAGACCACCACGTTGTCGCGCAGCAGGCGGAAATGCGCGCTGCGGTTGACCGAGCCCGAAGTGATGTACGAACCCGCCACCGTGCCGATCTTCGAGGCCACGAACACCGTGCGGATCTCGGCCGAGCCGATGACTTCTTCGCGGCGCTCCGGCGCCAGCATGCCCGACATCGCGACCTTGATCTCGTCGACGGCGTCGTAAATGATGCTGTAGTAGTTCAGCTGCACGCCATTGCCTTCGGCCAGCTTGCGCGCACCGGCATCGGCACGCACGTTGAAGCCGATGACCACTGCCTTCGACGCAATCGCGAGGTTGATGTCGCTTTCGCTGATGCCGCCGACGCCGGCGTACACGACCTGCACCTTGACCTCTTCGGTCGCCAGCTTGAGCAGCGACTGGGCCAATGCTTCCTGCGAGCCCTGCACGTCGGCCTTGATGATGATGCGCAGCGTCTGCACTTCGCCCGCCGACAGGTCGGTGAACATGTTCTGCAGGTTCGCGGCTTGCGCCTTGGCCAGCTTGGTGTTGCGGAACTTGCCCGCGCGGTAGGTCGCGATTTCGCGCGCACGGCGCTCGTCGCTCATCACCATGAACTCGTCACCAGCCTGCGGCACTTCGGTCAGACCCTGGATTTCGACCGGGATCGACGGACCTGCCGACTTGGTCGCCTTGCCGTCTTCGTCCAGCATGGCGCGCACGCGGCCATAGGTCGAACCGGCCAGCACCACATCGCCGGTCTTGAGCGTGCCGGACTGCACCAGCACGGTCGCGACGGGACCGCGGCCCTTGTCGAGCTGCGCTTCGATGACCAGACCCTTGGCGGCGGCATCCACCGGCGCCTTCAGTTCCAGCACTTCAGCCTGCAGCAGCACCTGCTCGAGCAGATCGTCGATGCCCTGGCCGGTCTTGGCCGACACGCCCACGAACGGGACGTCGCCGCCGTATTCCTCAGGCACGACCTCTTCAGCCACCAGTTCCTGCTTCACGCGGTCCAGGTTGGCATCGGGCTTGTCGATCTTGTTGATCGCGACCACGATCGGCACACCGGCCGCCTTCGCGTGCTTGATGGCTTCCTTGGTCTGGGGCATGACGCCGTCGTCGGCCGCCACCACCAGGATCACGATGTCGGTGGCCTGCGCACCGCGGGCACGCATGGCGGTGAACGCCTCGTGACCCGGGGTGTCGAGGAACGACACCATGCCGCGTTCGGTTTCGACGTGGTACGCGCCGATGTGCTGCGTGATGCCGCCGGCTTCGCCCGCGGCCACCTTGGCACGGCGGATGTAGTCCAGCAGCGAGGTCTTGCCGTGGTCGACGTGACCCATGACGGTCACGACCGGTGCGCGCGGCAGGGCTTCGGCCTGCTGTGCCGACACGTCCTCGTCGGTGAAGGCTTCGGGGTCGTCCAGCGCGGCAACCACCGCGTTGTGGCCCATTTCCTCCACGATGATCATCGCGGTGTCCTGATCGAGCGACTGGTTGATGGTCGCCATCATGCCCAGCTTCATCAGTTGCTTGATGACTTCCTGCGCCTTCACGGCCATCTTGTGCGCGAGCTCCGACACCGTGATGGTTTCGGGCACGTGCACTTCGAGCACGCGTGCCTCGACCGGTGCGGCCGGCACGTGCTGCTCGTCATGACCGCCACGGTCATTGCCACGACGGCCGCGCGGGCCTCCGCGCCAGTTGCCGCGACCGACACCCCCGCTGGCATCGCCGCGGGTCTTGATTTCCTTCTTCTTGGCCGGATCGCCAGCCCAGCTCGACGAGAGCTTGGCGGACTTGACTTCCTTGCCTGCACCGGCGGCGGCCGGCGCTGCGGCACCAGGGGCTGCAGCGGGAGCGCCAGGACGGCCCGGAGGCGTGGCCGGCTTGTGCAGCGTGCCCTTGACCGTCGACTTTTCAGGCTGCGGCTTCTCGGGCGCCTTGTGCGGCACCAGCACGCGGGCCGGTGCATTCATCATGGCGCGGATGGCTTCGGCTTCGGCGAGGGCCTTGCGGCGACGCTCGTCGAGGTCCTTGGCGCGAGCGGCTTCTTCGTCGGCACGGGCCTTCGATTCGGCGGCAGCCTTGGCCTTGGCGTCTTCCTTGGCTTGCGCAGCGGCGGCCTGTGCGGCGAGCTTGGTGTCGGCAGCCTGCTGCTCTGCGGCAGCGGCTGCGGCGGCAGCTGCCGCCACTGCTGCAGGAGCGGGCGCGGCGGCTGCCGACTTGGCGGCGGCGTTCACTGCCGCCGCTTCCGCGATGACCGCAGCCTTTTTCTCGGCGGCGATGCGCACGGCTTCCTGGGCGGCTTGCTCGGCCTGTTCGGCGCGCTCGGCCTTTTCAGCCTGCTCGCGTTCGCGGGCTTCGGTTTCTTCGCGCAGACGACGCTTTTCGGCCAGTTCTTCTTCCTGGCGACGGATCAGCTCGGCCTGGCGGCGTGCTTCTTCCTCGCGGCGGGCCAGTTCGGCCTCGTCGATCTGAGGTGCGGCCGGTGCGCCTGCGGGCGCCTCCGCCACATGCTCGGCATGCTCGGCCGTGGCCGGGTGGCCCTCATCGCGCTGGATGAAGGTGCGCTTCTTGCGCACCTCGACCTGGATGGTGCGGGCACGGCCGGTAGCGTCGGCCTGCTTGATCTCGCTGGTCGACTTCTTGGTCAGCGTGATCTTCTTGCGCTCGGGCTCGGCCGTGCCATGGCTGGCCTTGAGGAAGCCAAGCAGGCGCTGCTTGTCAGCCTCCGTGAGTGCATCGGTGACGGCCGCCTTGGGCACGCCTGCGCTCTTGAGCTGGTCAAGCAAGGTTTCGGGAGTCTTCTTGAGCTCGTTCGCGAACTCGGCGACAGTGGTACTGGACATATTGCTTTCGTGCCTCCATACCGTCACTCTTGGCCGGCGAACCAATGTTCGCGGGCTTTCAAGATGAGGGCTTTGGCGTCATCGGCGCTCAGGCCGGTGATTTCGGTGAGTTCATCGACCGCGAGGTCGGCCAGGTCGTCACGGGTGTTCACACCCGCTTCAGCCAACTGCGGAATCAGGTCGGGATTGAGGCCTTCGAGGTCGCGCAGGTTCTGCGAAACGGTTTCGACACCCTCTTCCTTGGCGATTTCCATGGTCAGCAGCGCATCCTTTGCACGCGCACGCAGCTCATTGATGGTGTCTTCGTCGAAGGCCTCGATCTCAAGCATTTCGGAAATCGGCACGTAGGCCACTTCCTCGAGGCTGTTGAAACCCTCCGAAATCAGGATGTCGGCGATTTCTTCGTCGACATCGAGCTTTTCCATGAAGAGCTTGCGGCTGGCGTCGGTTTCGGTCGCCTGCTTCTGGGCCGACTCGTTCGCGTCCATGATGTTGATCTTCCAACCGGTGAGGTCGGAAGCCAGGCGCACGTTCTGGCCGCCGCGGCCGATGGCGATCGCGAGGTTTTCCTCGTCGACCACCACGTCCATGGCGTGTTTCTCTTCGTCGACCACGATCGACGAGACGTTGGCCGGCGCCAGGGCGCCGATCACGAACTGGGCCGGATCTTCGCTCCACAGCACGATGTCCACGCGCTCGCCGGCGAGCTCGTTGGTCACGGCATTGACGCGGGTGCCGCGCACGCCGACGCAGGTGCCGATGGGGTCGACACGCTTGTCGTGCGACAGCACAGCGATCTTGGCGCGCGACCCGGGGTCACGGGCGCAGCTCTTGATTTCGAGCAGGCCTTGTTCGATCTCGGGCACTTCCTGGCGGAACAGCTCGATCATGAACTCGGGAGCCGAGCGCGACAGGATGATCGGCGCGCCGCGCAGCGTCAGGTCGACTTCCATGATCATGGCGCGCACGCGGTCGCCGTTGCGCAGGTTTTCCTTGGCGATCATCTCGCTGCGGCGCAGGCGGCCTTCGACACGACCGGCTTCCACGATGATGTCGCCCTTGTCCAGGCGCTTGACGGTGCCCACGAAGATCTTGTCGCCGCGCGACATGAAGTCGTTGAGCAGCATCTCGCGCTCGGCGTCGCGGATCTTCTGCAGGATCACCTGCTTGGCGGCCATGGCGCCGATGCGGCCGATCGGCACCGAATCCACCGCTTCTTCGATGTATTCGCCGACTTCGATGTCCGACATCTCTTCCTTGGCTTCGAACAGGAGGATTTCCTGGTCGGGCAGTTGCAGGCCGGCCTCATCGGGCACGACATGCCAGCGGCGGAAGGTTTCGTAGTCGCCGCTGTCGCGGTCGACCGCCACGCGGATATCCACATCACCCTGATGGAGCTTCTTGGTGGCTTGCGCCAGTGCGGACTCGACTGCGCCGAAGACCACGTCGCGCTCGACGTTCTTCTCGCGCGAGATCGCATCCACCAACATCAACATTTCGCGATTCATGCCACCACTCCTCTTGTTCAGTCCGGAACGTTCGTTCCGTCGTCAATATCCGAAAAACCCGGTTGGGTTTTGGCCTTGCGGCCCTTGAAATCCACAATCGGCGCGAGCCGCGCGTCGCGCAACTCGTCCAATACGAAGCCCAGCGCATGCAACGGTGCAGGCGCGCGCTTCTTGCTCACTTTTTGACCGGGCTTGGTCTCGGGGGCATCGCTCCAGACGATCTGCCAGCCCGAACCGCCTTCGGCACGCTCCAGCGTGCCGCGAAACTTCTTGCGATTGGCCGACACCTGGCCCGCCGCGGCAGCGCCCATGGGCGCCTTGAGGGTGATGTCGATCACCGCGCCCACGAATCGCTCGAAATCCTGTTCATTGCGCAACGGACGGTCGATACCGGGCGAGGAAACCTCGAGCCGCTTGTAATCGACCGCATCGACTTCCAGCGCGAATTGCAGCTGGCGCGTCACCTTCTCGCAGTCTTCCACCGTCACGAAGGGCTCGGGCACACCGGCCGCCACAGCTTCGGAGGTGGGGGGCGTCCAGGGCAAATCAATCGTCACGCGCAGCAATCCCCCGGCCGAGCGTTCGATCTCAACCAGGTCGTAGCCGAGACCGGCCACGGTTTGTTCTACTGTTTGCTGCAATGCCACGTGTTTGAAAGCGCCTTCTGAATCAATACCCAAGCCGCAGCACCCGCCCACCACGGATGCCACGACGCCAAATAATTGCTGCTTGAGAATGCATAGACCAAAAAAAACGGGCGGTTGGTACCCGCCCGTTTGGTCGTGAGCCTCGAATTATATGCTATTCGCGTGAATAAATGAAGGGCATAGGCATTCAAGCAGCAACCGGGCGCCGGTATTTCGACCAGACCACGGCAAACAGCACCGCCCCCAGCGCCAATGCGGCCGCCGCCACCAGCAATGGCAGCTCGAAAGAGCCTGTGCGCTGGGCCAAAGGTGCCGCAAAAAGCGGCCCGATGATCTGCCCCACCCCATAGGACGCCGTGGCATAGCCGATCAGCCCGGCCGCCGCATTGCCGCGCAGGCGGCGCGCCTCCCGCATGGCGAAAAGCGTGATGGCGGTGAAAGGCATGCCAAGCAACAGGCTGCCGAGCGCAAACCCAGCAATCGTTGGCCAGGCCACGGAGAAAACGACACCCAACGCCTGCAAGGCATAGGCGGCGGCCAGCAGCAGCCGGTTATCCCAATGCACCGGCGCGCGGGCGCCAATCAGCGCACCCGGAATGATGGCCGCCCCGAACAGGGGCCAGAAGAAATCCGGCCATGGCGATCCCGGCAAGGCCTGTCGGGCGATCACGGGCAAGAAGGTGGCGGTGATGATGTAACCAAAGCCGGCCAGCCCATAGAGCGCAACCAGCCAGATCGCGTCGCTGCGTGCCGAAGGCGACCCCAAGGCGGCGGCGGCGACGGCAGCCGAATTGCCCGCCGCCCCGCCAGCCACGGCCCCCACCCGTTCGCCGTCGTCGAACACCCGCCAGATCACGGCGATCAGCACCACCGCCAGCAACCCAAGGCCGATCCAGCCCGCCTCCGAACCCCAGCGGCCCAGCGCGCCACCCAAGAGCCCGGTCATGGCGATCCCGATACCCGGCCCCGTATAGATCACGCCAGCCAGCGTGGGCGCGTTCGTCTCAGCGAGCCGGCGCAGCCCCCATCCCGAGGCGAAGACGAAAACCCAGGCGCTCATCACCCCGGCAGCCGCGCGCAGCACGCCCCACCCAATGAAACTGTGCAGCAACCCCATGCCGACCAGCAGGGCCGCCGTGGCCAGCAAACCGCCGCGCACCATGCTCGACGCCTTGATGCCGATGGCCGCGCAGCTGACCGCGCCGAAGAAATAGCCCAGGTAATTGAGAGAGGCCAGCAGGCCGCCGCCGGCCAGTTCGAGCTTTCCCTCGCTCAGCATGATGGGCAGCATGGGCGTGAAGGCAAAGCGCCCCAGGCCCATGGCCACCGCCAGCGTAACCATGCAGGCCAGCGCCGCGCGCCAGGCTCCGCGCCGGTCGTGTCCGATTCCCGACATTTCTCGCGATCTCCGTTTTCTATTCCAGCAGCGCCGCCGCCACCAGCTTTTGTGTGTAGGGATGCTCGGGAGCATCGAGGACGCGCAGGGCCGGCCCGGATTCGAGGATCGCGCCGTCCTTCATCACGATGACCTGGTGCGCCATCGCGCGGATCACCTCGACATCGTGCGTGATCAGGAGGTAGCTCAGCCCCCGCTCGCGCTGCAGCCGCTGAAGCAGGCCGAGCACCTGCTTCTGGATGGTCACGTCGAGCGCGCTGGTCGGCTCATCAAGGACCAGCAAGCGCGGATCGACGATCAGCGCCCGGGCGATCGCCAGCCGCTGGCGTTGCCCGCCCGAGAACTCGTGCGGATACCGATCGAGCAGCGCGGGAAACTGCGCCTCGCTCAGCCCCACGTCGGCCAGTGCCGCGAGCGCGCGCGTTCGGCGGGCGGCAGCGTCGAGCTCGGGCGCGTGCACGCGCAGCCCCTCGCCCACGATCTGCTCCACTGTCATGCGCGGCGAGAGCGACGAGAACGGGTCCTGGAACACCACCTGCATCGTGCGGCGCAACGCCAGGTCGGAGGCGCGGTCCACCGCCCACCCCTTCCCCGTCACCTGCAGCTCACCCCGATGCTTGAGCAGGCCCAGCGCAGCCAGCGCCAGCGTCGACTTGCCCGAGCCGGACTCCCCGACCACGCCCAGCGTCTCGCCCGGTGCGATCCGGAAGTCAGCCCCTTGCACCGCGACGAACTCGCCCTTGCGGAACCAGCCCGCAAAGCCGGGACGCGACACCGGATAGCTCACCCGCAGCGCCCGGGCTTCGAGCACGGGCGCCGCCGCGCCATCGGTGGCAGCCTCGGCCACGTCGCGCGCCGGATGGCTGTCGATCAGCTTGCGGGTGTAGGCGTGTTGCGGCGCCTCGAACACGGTGCCCACCGGGCCGTGCTCGACGATGTGCCCCCGCTCCATCACCGCCACGCGGTCGGCAAAACGGCGCACCAGGTTCAGGTCATGGGTGATCAGCAGCACGGCCATGCCGTGCTTGCGTTGCAGGTCGGCCAGCAGTTCGAGGATCTGCGCCCGAACTGTCACGTCGAGCGCCGTGGTCGGCTCGTCGGCCAGCAGCAGGCGCGGCTTGCAGGCCAGGGCCATCGCGATCATCGCGCGCTGGCGTTGCCCGCCCGACAGCTGGTGCGGGAACGCCCTCGCCCGCCGAGCCGGCTCGGGAATGCCGGTGTCGGCGAGCAGTTGGACGGCAGCCTCTTGCGCGGCGCGAGCCGACATCCCTTCGTGCAGCTCGAGCACCTCGGCGATCTGGTCGCCCACGGTGTACAGCGCATTGAGCGCGGTCATCGGCTCCTGGAAGATCATCGCGATCTCTTTGCCGCGGATGCCGCGCAGCTCGCGCTCCGGAATCGACAGCAGGTCGCGCGAACCGGTCGCGCCCTGCGGCGAACCTGACAGGGTCGCCACCCCGGCCAGGTCGGCGTTCTGCACCAACCGCAGCAGCGAAAGCGCCGTGACGGTCTTGCCCGAACCCGACTCACCGACCAGCGCGAGCTTTTCACCGGCGGCGATCTGCAGGTCGATACCGTGCACCACGGGCTTGTCGCCGAAGGTGACGCGCAGCCCCTTCACGTCGAGCAGGGACTGGTTCTTCGTGTCGTGCCCCGCCGTCATTTGTCGGCCTTCCGGGGGTCGAGCGCGTCGCGCAGCGCATCGCCCATGAAGGTCAACAGCGTCAGGCTGAGCACCAGCACACCGAACGTCGACAGCGAGATCCACCAGGCATCGATGCTGGACTTGCCCTGGTTGAGCAGCTCACCCAGCGAGGGCGTGCCCGGTGGCACACCCAGCCCCAGGAAATCGAGCGAGGCCAATGCCAGGATCGACGCACTGATGCGAAAGGGCAAGAAGGTGACGACGGGAACCATGCTGTTGGGCAGGATGTGCCGCCACATGATCTGCAGATTGCCCACCCCCAGCGCGCGCGCAGCCCGCACGTAGTCCATCTGCCGGTTGCGCAGGAATTCGGCGCGCACGTAGTCAGCCAGGCCGATCCAGCCGAACAAACTCAGGATGATGAGCAGCAGCGCCACGCTGGGCGCAAAGATGGCACTGAAGATGATCAGCAGGTAGAGCTCGGGCATCGATCCCCAGATCTCGATCGCACGCTGCATCAGCAAGTCTGTCTTGCCGGCGAAATAGCCCTGGATGGCACCCGCCACCACCCCCAGCACCGTGCCGATCGCAGCCAACGCCAGGCCGAACAGCACGCTCACGCGAAAGCCGTAGATCAACTGCGCCAGCAGATCGCGGCCCCGGTCGTCCGTGCCCAACCAGTTCTGCCTCGACGGCGGACCGGGTGCCGGGTCCTTGGCGAAGTAATTGATGGTGTTGGCACCGTACCGGTTCGGTGCATACAGCGCCCAGTTGTCCCCCGCCTTCAAGCGCGCCTCGATGAAAGGATCGAGGTAGTCCGTCGGCGTCTGGAAATCGCCCCCGAAGACCGTCTCGGGATATTCGCGCAGTACGGGAAAGTAGGTTCGGCCCTCGTAGCGCACGATCAGCGGCCGGTCGTTGGACAGCAGCTCGGCGCCCAGGCTCAGCAACACCATCGCGCCGAACAACATCAGGCTCCAGAAACCCAACCGGTTGCGCCGAAAACGCCGCCAGGCACGTCGCCCCGGCGAGACAGAGGCTGGAGCCGCCATGGAGGAATCAATCGAACTTGACACGCGGGTCCACCCAGACGTAGCAGAGGTCGCTGACCAGCTTGGTCAACAGGCCGATCAGCGTGAAGAAATAAAGCGTGCCCAGCACCACCGGGTAGTCGCGCCGGATCACGCTTTCGTAGCTCAGCAGGCCGAGTCCGTCGAGCGAGAACAGCGTTTCGATCAGCAGCGAGCCGGTGAAGAAAGCACCGATGAAGGCTGCAGGAAAACCCGTCACGATGGGAATCAGCGCGTTGCGAAACACATGCTTCCATAGCACCTGGCGATCCTTGAGGCCCTTGGCCCGCGCTGTCAGCACGTACTGTTTGCGGATTTCCTCCAGGAAGGAATTTTTGGTCAGGATCGCAGTGATCGCGAAACTGCCGAGCACCATGGCCGTCACTGGCAACGTGATATGCCAGAGGTAGTCGACGATGCGTGCGCCCCAACTCAACTCCTCCCAGTTCGACGACGTGAGCCCGCGCAGCGGGAACCACTGCAACTGCCCGCCAAAGATCACCAGCAACGCGACGCCGAGCACGAAGCCCGGAATCGCATAGCCGACCAGAACCAGCAGCGAAGTCCAGAGGTCGAAGCGGGATCCCGCGCGCACCGCCTTGGCCACACCGAGCGGTACGGCAATCGCGTAGCTGATGAGAAAGGTCCACAGGCCCAGGCTGAGCGACACCGGCAGCTTCTCGACGATCAGGGCCCACACGCTCTTGTTCTGGAAGAAGCTCTGGCCGAGGTCGAACCGTGCGAACCGGCCCAGCATCTGGGTGAGCCGTTCAAGGGGTGGTTTGTCGAAACCATAAAGCGCCTTGATCTCCTCGAGCCGCTTCGGGTCCACGCCCTGCCCGCCCCGATAAGTGCCGCCGCCTGAATCGGCGCCCGAGCCGCCTGCGGCCACACGCGATTCGATCAGGTATTGCTGGACCGGGCCGCCGGGCACGAACTGGATGACACCGAAGGTGATGACGATGACTCCCAACAGGGTGGGAATCATCAGGAGCAGCCGGCGCAGGATGTATCCGGTCATTGGAAATGCTCCGTACCCGGCGCGTGGGAGCGCACGTCATTCACAAGGAAATGTCGAGCCATCATCGTGCACCTGCCTTGCCCGGCTCGCCCGGGCCGCGCCACCAGGTGAGCATGGCCCACTCCTCGGCCAGCGCATACGGTGGCATGGGCTCGCGATGTGAGGTGCGCCACGCGTCGTAGACGATGCGGTGCGCAGTCATCGTCCATTGCGGGATCAACAGGTGGCTGTGCATGACGACGCGATCGAGCGCACGGCAAGCGGGCAACAGCTCTTCCTTCGAAGTCGCGCCGATCACGCGTCCGAGCAGGTCGTCGATCGCAGGGCTCTTGACGCCGGTGAAGTTGCCGGAGCCTTCAACGTCCGCGGCCTTGCTGCCAAAAATCTCCAGCATCTCCTGGCCCGGATTGTGGGTGCCCTGAAAGTTGATGGTGACGATGTCGAAGTCGAACTGGTCCATGCGCTGCTGGTACAGCGCATAGTCCACCGCATTGAAATTCAGCCGGACGCCGAGCTTCTCGAGATTGCGGACCCATGGCGAAACGGTGCGGATGCCGCCCTCGCGACTGTCGAGGTAGCTCAACACCATCGGTTGGCCTTGTGCGTTGCGCAGGGCGCCGTCGCGGTAGTCCCAGCCGGCCTCGTGCAGCAGGTCGCGCGCGCGGCGCAGGTTGTCACGCAGCGACCGGCCCTCGCCTTCGGTCGCTGGCGGCGTGTACATGGGCCCGAACACCGCGTCCGGCACCTTGCCACGCCAGCGCTCCAGCAAGGCGCGCTCTTCGGCAGATGGCGATCCAGTCGCCTCGCACTGCGTATTGCCGAACAGGTCGTGCACGCGTGGATAGCCTCGGTAGAACAACTGCCGATTCATCCAGTCGTAGTCCAAGGCCAGGCCCAACGCCTCGCGAACCCGGACATCCTTGAGCAGAGGACGTCGCGTGTTGAGGACGTAGCTCTGGTATCCCGAAGGATGCTTGTGGGCAAACTCCTTCTTGACCAGTTGGCCGCTGTCGAAGCGCCGTCCGCTCACACGCCGCGCCCAGTCGCCGGCCGAGTAGAAGCTCATGAAGTCGAACTCGCCGGCCTTGAGGGCTTCGAGCCTGGCCGTGTTGTCCCTGTAGATCTTGACGGTGATGCGCTCGAAGTTCGCCTGGCCACGACGCACATTGAGATCGCGTCCCCAGTAGTTCGGGTCACGCACGTAGGTGATGTCGCGCCCGAAGACCACCGGGCCGATGCGGTAGGGTCCGCTTCCGATCGGCGTGTCGGTCACGATCTGGTCGAAGGGCTTGGCTTTGCCGTCCTTCATTCCCCAATGCCGGCTGAAGATCGGCACGAGGTTGCCGACAGTCAACGGGAGTTCGCGGTCCGGCCGCTTGAAGCGAAAACGCACCGTGAGCCGGTCGAGAACCTGTACGTCGCGCACCTCCTGCAACAAGGTGGCGTATTGCGGCATCGCCTGCGGGCTGCGCAACGTATCGATCGTGTACTTCACATCGGCCGCCTCCACCGGACTACCGTCGTGAAAGCGGGCTTCCTGGCGCAGCCGGAACACCACGCTCAAACGATCGGGCGCCACTTCCACGTCCTCGGCCAGCAGTCCGTAGGCAGCGGCCGTCTCATCCAGGGACGGGCTCAACAAAGTCTCGAAGAGCAGTTGCTGCAGGTAGGCCGGCGGCGAGCCCTTGAGGGTGAAGGGGTTGTACTTGTCGAAGGTCGAATAGCGCAGGTTGCTCACCAGCCGGAGTTCCCCGCCCTTGGGCGCCTCGGGATTGACGTAGTCGAAGGCCTTGAAGCCCGGGGCGTATTTCAGGTCGTCCCACAGCGCGTATCCATGCGCTGCCCACGCGGGAATCACGCATGCCAAGAGCCAACCGACGCAGAGAAACCGCATGCGAGAATTCTGCCCAAGATTTTCACGAGGCAACTTCATGGGCTTTCTTTCCGGCAAGAAACTGTTGATCACCGGTGTGTTGAGCAATCGCTCCATTGCATATGGCGTTGCCAAGGCCTGTCATGACCAGGGCGCGGAACTCGCCTTCAGCTACGTCGGCGAGCGATTCAAGGACCGTATCACCGAATATGCCGCAGACTTCGGCTCGAAGCTCATTTTCGACTGCGATGTGAGCGACGATGCACAGATCGACAAGCTCTTCGCCGACCTCGCCCAGACCTGGCCGACCTTCGACGGCTTTGTCCACAGCATCGGTTTCGCCACGCGCGAATCGATTTCGGGCGACTTCCTCGACGGCCTCACGCGTGAAGGCTTCAAGATCGCGCACGACATCAGTGCGTACAGCTTCCCGGCCATGGCCAAGGCGGCCCTGCCCTACCTCAACGACAAGTCGTCGCTGCTCACGCTGACCTACCTGGGCGCCGCGCGCGCACTGCCCAACTACAACACGATGGGCCTGGCCAAGGCATCGCTCGAGGCTTCGGTGCGCTACACCGCCGCTTCGCTCGGCCCGAAGGGCATGCGCGTGAACGGCATCAGCGCGGGCCCGATCAAGACGCTGGCTGCCAGCGGCATCAAGGGCTTCGGCAAGATGCTCGCGGCCGTGGCCGACGCCTCGCCGATCGGCCGCAATGTGACCATCGAAGAGGTCGGCAACGTGGCCGCCTTCCTGCTGAGCGACCTCGCCAGCGGCGTGACCGCCGAGATCACCTATGTGGACGGCGGCTTCAGCAACGTGGTCGGAGGCATGGCGGAGTAATTTCGCCCCCTTCCAGGCCGCAACGCCCACCGGATGGGCGTCAGTAGTGATCCATCTCATGACGACCAGCGTGTTGAATCGACGCTCCCTCCTCCTCGCGGGACTCGGCGCGGCCCTCTTCGGCCGCAGCGCGCTCGCGCGCGCGGCCGCCCCGGCCCTGATGCTGGCCGAGGTCTACCGCCCCGGCATGTCGCTCGCGGGCTATTGGGTCAGCGAGAAGTTCGACGGCGTGCGCGGCTATTGGGATGGCAAGAAGCTCTGGACCCGCGGCGGCGAGCCCGTCATGGCGCCTGCCTGGTTCACCGCTTCGCTGCCGAATCAGCCACTCGACGGCGAACTGTGGGCCGGACGCGGGCGCTTCAATCACACGCTGTCCACCGTGCGCAGCCAGACGCCCAGCGACACCGCGTGGCACGAGATCCGCTTCATGGTGTTCGACCTGCCCGCCCAGGGCGGCGACTTCAACACCCGCCTCGCCGCACTGCGCAAGCTGCTTCCGATCACCGACGCCCCCTGGGTGTTGCCCGTGCCGCAGCAGCCTGCGACCACGCACGAGGAACTGCAGGCACTGCTCGAAAAGACCGTGAAGATGGGCGGCGAAGGCCTGATGCTGCACCGGGGCGCGTCGATGTACCGCGGCGAGCGCAACAACGACCTGCTCAAGGTCAAGTTGTTCGAAGACGCCGAGGCCCGCGTGGTCGCGCACCTGCCCGGCAAGGGCAAGCACCACGGCCGGCTCGGCGCGCTGGTGGTCGAGATGCCCGGCGGCCAACGCTTCCGGCTTGGCACCGGCCTGACCGACGCCGAACGCGACCAGCCGCCACCGATCGGCAGCCTAGTGACCTACCGCTACAACGGCACGCACCCGAGCGGGCTGCCCAAATTCGCCCGCTTCATGCGGGTGCGCGAAAGCTAGAACTTCGCGCACCGCGCGTGCCCCTCACCGGGGCACGCCTTGCACTCACTTGTCCTGACGCACGCAGTCCGCGTAGTAGCGCTTCTTGCCCGTCGTCTCGTCGAGGCGCGCCACCAGGCCGTGGATGTCGGTCTCGAAGCCCGGGCACTGCGTGTTGAACTCGCGCGAGAACTTCAGGTAGTCGACGATTTTCTTGTTGAACACCTCGCCCGGGATCAGCAGCGGAATGCCCGGCGGGTACGGCGTGATCAGGCTGGTGGTGATGCGGCCTTCGAGGTCGTCGATCTCCACCCGCTCGGTCTTGCGGTGCGCGATGTGGGCGAAGGCGTCGCTGGGCTTCATGGCCGGCGTCAGGTCGCTCAGGTACATCTCGGTCGTGAGGCGGGCCACGTCGTAGCGCGCGTACAGCTGGTGGATGTGCTGGCACAGGTCACGCAGGCCCAGGCGCTCGTAGCCCGGGTGCTGCTGGCAGAACTCGGGAAGGATGCGCCACATCGGCTGGTTGCGCGCGTAGTCGTCCTTGAACTGCTGCAGCGCCGTGAGCAGCGTGTTCCAGCGGCCCTTGGTGATGCCGATGGTGAACATGATGAAGAAGCTGTACAGGCCCGTCTTCTCCACGATCACGCCGTGCTCGGCGAGGAACTTGGTCACCACGCTGGCGGGAATGCCGGTCTCTGCAAAGTTGCCTTCGAGGTCCAGGCCCGGCGTGACGATGGTCGACTTGATCGGGTCGAGCATGTTGAAGCCATCGGCCAGTTCGCCGAAGCCGTGCCAGTTGCGCGGCGACTTCTTGCTCTTGGGCTTGCCGTTCTTCTCGCCGTGCATGATCCAGTCTTCGGCGCGGCCGATACCCTCGTCGACGAGCTTCTCGGGCCCCCAGACCTTGAACCACCACTCGTCCTTGCCGAACTCTTCCTCGACCTTGCGCATGGCGCGGCGGAAGTCGAGCGCTTCGAGGATGCTCTCCTCCACCAGCGCGGTGCCGCCGGGCGGCTCCATCATCGCGGCGGCCACGTCGCAGCTCGCGATGATCGCGTACTGCGGGCTGGTCGACGAGTGCATCAGATAGGCCTCGTTGAAGAGGTCGCGGTCGAGCGCACGGTTCTGCGAGTCCTGCACCAGCACGTGGCTGGCCTGGCTGATGCCGGCCAGCAGCTTGTGCGTCGACTGCGTGGCGAACACCAGCGATTCCTTCGGGCGCACGCGGCGCTTGCCCATCGCGTGGTAGGCCCCGTAGAACGGGTGGAAGGCCGCGTGCGGCAGCCAGGCCTCGTCGAAGTGCAGCGTGTCGACGTAGCCGTCGAGCATGCCCTTGATGGTCTCGGTGTTGTAGATCACGCCGTCGTAGGTCGACTGCGTGAGCGTCATCACGCGCGGCTTGACCTTGTTGTGGTCCACGTCGGCCAGCAGCGGGTTGGCCTTGATCTTGGCCTTGATGGCGCTTTGCTCGAATTCGCTCTTCGGGATCGGGCCGATGATGCCGAAGTGGTTGCGCGTGGGCTTCATGAACACCGGGATCGCGCCCGTCATGATGATCGCGTGCAGGATCGACTTGTGGCAGTTGCGGTCGACCACCACCACGTCGCCGGGCGCCACCGTGTGGTGCCAGACCATCTTGTTGCTGGTGCTGGTGCCGTTGGTCACGAAGAAGCAGTGATCGGCATTGAAGATGCGCGCCGCATTGCGCTCGCTGGCCGCCACCGGGCCGGTGTGGTCGAGCAGCTGGCCCAGTTCTTCCACCGCGTTGCAGACGTCGGCGCGCAGCATGTTCTCGCCAAAGAACTGGTGGAACATCTGGCCCACCGGGCTCTTCAGGAACGCCACGCCGCCCGAGTGGCCCGGACAGTGCCACGAGTACGAACCGTCTTCGGCGTAGTCGATCAGCGCTTTGAAGAACGGCGGCTGCACGCCTTCCAGGTAGCTCTTGGCCTCGCGGATGATGTGGCGCGCCACGAATTCGGGGGTGTCCTCGAACATGTGGATGAAGCCGTGCAGCTCGCGCAGGATGTCGTTGGGCAGATGCCGCGAGGTCTTCGTCTCGCCGTAGATGTAGATCGGCACGTCGGCGTTCTTGCGGCGCACCTCGCCGATGAAGTTGCGCAGGCTCAGCACGGCCGGGTCGAGGTCGGGGCCGACCGAGAACTCCTCGTCGTCGATCGACAGGATGAAGGCGCTGGCGCGGCTTTGCTGCTGGGCGAACTGGCTCAGATCGCCGTAGCTGGTGACGCCCAGCACTTCGAAGCCCTCCGTCTCGATGGCCTGCGCGAGCGCGCGGATGCCGAGGCCCGAAGTGTTTTCGGAGCGGAAGTCCTCGTCGATGATGACGATGGGAAAGCGGAATTTCATGAGCGGGGCTCCGGACAGACAGTCAGACAGGCAATGAGCGAGGCGCGAAGTGTACGGAATTCGGATGACGGATCGCGTCAGCTTTGTGCAAGCCCTGCGGGGTGCGCCGCCTGGGGTGGGCCCCACCGGGCGCCATACCCCTACGCAACACAAGCGCTTGGCGCGTCATGCCGCAGAATGGCGGAGGTCAAAGTAACAAGAGAAGAGAGGAGTTGCCATGGGAAATCCCACCTTCTGGTGGCTGATCGCAGGGGCGGCCATCGTGGCCGAGTTGTTGTCCGGCACGGTGTACCTGCTGCTGCTGGCCGCCGGCTTCACTGCCGCAGCCATCGCCGCGCACCTGGGCTTCGGCCTTGTGACGCAGCTGTTGGTGGCCGCCGTGGTCGGCGTGGGCGCGGTCGTGACCTGGTACCTGATCCGACGCAACCGCCCCGCCGCGCCCTCCAGCGAGGCCAACCGCGATCTCAACCTGGACATCGGCGAGAGCGTGTTCGTCGATGCCTGGAACCCCGACGGCACCGCCACCGTGCGCTATCGCGGCTCGCAATGGACCGTCGTGCTGCGCGCGGGCCATGTGCCTTCCACCGGCGAACACCGTGTGGTCGAGGTGATCGGCAGTCGCCTCGTGGTCGACAAGATCTAGTTCAATCCGTCAGTCAGAAAAACGCATTCGAAAAGGAAGCACACCATGGAATTTTCCGTTCCTCTCATCATCCTGGTCATCGCGATCATCTTCATCAGCCAGTCGGTCAAGTTCGTGCCGCAGCAGAACGCGTGGGTGCGCGAGCGCCTGGGCAAGTACCACGGCACCATGACGCCCGGCCCGAACTTCCTGATTCCGTTCATCGACCGTGTGGCCTACAAGCACAGCCTGAAGGAAATCCCGCTCGACGTGCCCAGCCAGATCTGTATCACGCGCGACAACACGCAGCTGCAGGTCGACGGCATCCTGTACTTCCAGGTGACCGACCCGATGCGCGCGAGCTACGGCTCGTCGAACTACATCGTGGCCGTGACCCAGCTCGCACAGACCTCGCTGCGCAGCGTGATCGGCAAGCTGGAGCTCGACAAGACCTTCGAGGAACGCGACGTGATCAACGCCCAGGTGGTGGCCGCGATCGACGAGGCCGCGCTGAACTGGGGCGTGAAGGTGCTGCGCTACGAAATCAAGGACCTGACGCCGCCGAAGGAAATCCTGTTGGCCATGCAGGCGCAGATCACCGCCGAACGCGGCAAGCGCGCGCTCATCGCAGCCTCGGAAGGCCGTCGCCAGGAACAGATCAACATCGCCACCGGTGAACGCGAAGCCTTCATCGCCCGTTCCGAGGGTGAGAAGCAGGCGCAGATCAACAACGCGCAGGGTGAAGCCGCCGCCATCACGGCCGTGGCCACCGCCACGGCGGACGCCATCGAGCGCGTGGCCGCCGCCATCCGCCAGCCGGGCGGCGAACAGGCCGTGCAGCTGAAGGTGGCCGAGCGCGCCGTCGATGCCTACGGCAAGGTGGCTGCAGACTCGAAGACCACGCTGATCGTGCCGAGCAACATGACCGAGACGGCTGCGCTGATCTCTTCGGCCATGCGCATGATCCAAACAGGCAAAAGCTCGGGCCCGACCTGAAAACGGCCATAAGCCGCGCTACAATCGTGGGCTTCGGAGCGGTGGATGAGCGGTTTAAGTCGCACGCCTGGAAAGCGTGTGAGGGTTAATAGCCCTCCGCGGGTTCGAATCCCGCCTGCTCCGCCAGTTGGTTAGTGAATACGGGGCCTTGTGCCCCGTTTTTCATTTCTGCTTGTCAAAGAAAAAACCTGCGCGCGAGCCGCCGCGATCGCAGGCCCGGTCCATCGTTTTCTTGGGTGGGCTCTCAACAAGAATCCAGTTGATCGTGAGCGACATGCCGTCATCGTGACGGCCATTGAAGTCCCGCGCTCCGTCACGCGACAGCGCCCTCAACCGCCGCTCACCGATCCGCTCAGTTGCCTGCCTGACGAAGCGCAGCGAGCGCCGCTTCTTCCGTGTCTCTCAGATGCCGGTCCATCAAGGCGACCGCGGCATCCGCATCCCGTCGCAACACCGCGTCGAGGATGGCCTGATGTTCGGCTTGAACGTCTCTCGCCACCAAGGGGCCTTCGAGGCGGTTTTTTCTGTAGCGCTGGGAATGGTCGACAAGCTGGTTCCAGAACCGCAGCAGCCACTCCGAACCGCAGGCGCTGACCAGCGCCGCGTGAAACCGCCGGTGATGGGCTTCCCACTCCGATGCCATCGCGGACCGATCGCCGAAATCGGGAAGCGGCGCGCGTCCGAGGACATGCAGCGAAGCCAGGACTTCCGCCTCCCACTTTGAATCGCCGCGCTTGATCGATTCGGTCAGGCACAGGCGTTCGATCTCGCGGCGGGTCTTCATCAGGTCGGCCAGCTCCGCGGGCGAGGCTTCGAGCACGCGCGCGCCGCGGCGCGCCTCCATCGACACCAGCCCTTCGCTCGCCAGGCGGGCAAGCGCCTCGCGGATGGGTGTCAACCCCAGCTCGAAACGCGCTTCGAGATCGGCGACGCGCAAGCGCTCATTCGGCGCCAGTTCCCCCACAAGGATTTCCTGTCGAAGGCGCTGGTACGCACGTTCGGTGCGCGACCCCGCGTCCATCGGCGCGTCATCTACCGCAGATTGATTCATGAAGTAAATAGGTTTTTATGCTTAACGATATTTTTCATGAAAGATTTTATATTTCATGAAATCACTGCGTTTTTGCAAACAAGAAAATTATCGCATGCAGGCTCCCGGGGCGACGTTGACCCCCGAGCGGAACACCTGTTCTTGCGCGCGGTGAGGCCGTTTCCATCCACCTGCCCCACACCATGAAACCCAGACTCTTCGCACTTTTCCTGCCACTTGGCCTGGCGACCGGCTCCGCCTGGTCGCAGAGCACCAGCACCGTCTACGGCGTGATCGACATCGGCTTCGTCCGCGAAAGCGGCGGCCCCAAGGGCGCCAGCGTCAGCAAGCTGACAAGCGGCATCGCCTCGGGGTCCCGGCTCGGCTTTCGCGGGACCGAGGACCTGGGCGGCGGCCTCTCGGCGTTCTATGCCCTGGAGATGGGGATCAATGCCGACACGGGCACCCTCGGGCAAGGCGGCCTCGGCTTCGGGCGGCAATCGATCGTGGGCCTCCAGGGCAACTTCGGAAGCATCACGCTCGGGCGGCAGTACACGCCAGTCGCCCTCATCCAGACAGAGACGGACCCCTTCGTCACGGGCATGGCCGGCGACTCCGCGAACCTGATCAGTGCGGGCGGTGCCGGCGGCAACAACCGCATGGACAACACCGTGCGCTACGCCTACACAGCCAAGTCGGGCCTGACGGCGGACGTGGTCTACGGGTTCGGCGAAGCCACCAGCGACAGCCGCGCCAATCGCCAGTTCGGCGCCGCGATCGGCTATGTCTCCGGGCCGGTCTATGTGAAGTTGGGGTACCACAACGTCAACAATGCGAAGGCGGTGCCCGCCAGGATCACCTTCCTCGGCGCGAAGTACGACTTCGGCGTGGCGACGGCCCATTTCAACTATGTCGTGAACAAGGGGGCGGCCGTGTTCGGTCTGGTCAACGACGACTCGCGCGACGTGCTGGTGGGCGTCTCGGTGCCTTACGGGGCCAGCCGCTTCATGGCGTCTTACATCCGCAAGAACGACCGGACCTTCGCCAACAACGATGCCAACCAGATCGCGCTGGGCTACACGTACTTCCTGTCGAAGCGCACCAGCCTCTACGCCTCGATCGCCCGCATCCACAACAACGCAAAAGCCGGTGCCGCCACGGGCTTCTACCGTGTCGGCAACGCAACCGAGCAAGGCCTGGGCAACAGGGCCTACAACTTCGGCATTCGCCATGCGTTCTGACCACGCACCCGACTCCCTTTTTCTTCCGGCTGTTTCCCCAAGGATTTCCATGACCTTCACATCCACGCGCCGCAAGGCCCTCTCGGTCGCCTTCTCGGTGGCCACTGCAGCTCTCTGCTCGGCCCCCACCGCCCAGGCACAGAGCTATCCGAGCAAGCCCATCACGATCGTCGTGGCCTATCCGGCCGGCGGCGACACCGACGTGCTGGCACGCGTCATCGGCGACAAGCTGACCTCGCGCCTGGGGCAGCCTGTGGTGGTCGAGAACCGCACGGGCGCAGCCGGCACCATCGGCACTGCGTACGTTTCCAAGGCGCGTGCCGACGGCTACACGCTGCTGCTGGCGCCCAACACCATCGCCATCACGCCGCATGTGCTCAAGGGGACGGGCACGTCCACCGATCCGGCCTCCGAGCTCACCGCCATCGTCCAGCTCGGCAGCCAATCCCTCTTCGTCGTGGCGACGACCTCCACCGGCGCCTCCAATGTCAAGGAGCTGGTCGCAAAGATCAGGGAAGGCAAGGTCGGTTCCTACGCTAGCCCCGGCGCGGGCTCGCCGATGCACATCCTCGGGGAGCTGTTCGACAGGTCGGCCGGCGTGAAGCTCACGCAGATTCCCTACCGGGGCAGCGCGCCGGCGGTGGCCGACCTGCTGGGTGGCCAGGTTCCGATGATGTACTCGACGCTGGGCCCGGTGGCGCCGTACGTCAAGGCGGGGAAACTGGTTGTTCTGGGCGTCGCGGACGCCAAGCGCTCGCCCTTCCTTCCCGATGTCCAGACCCTGGCGGAGCAAGGCTACAAGGGGGCCGAAGTCGGCGCATGGCAGGCGCTGATGGGACCGAAGGGCATGCCCGCGGAAGTGGTTCAACTGCTCAACCGGCACGTCAACGAAATCCTCAAGATGCCGGACGTGATCGCCCGCATGGATGCCGTCGCCCTGTCACCCGCCGGTGGCGACCCGGCACAGCTCGCCAGGCTGGTGGCCGGCGACTACGCCCGCTACGGGAAGCTGGTCACCGAGTTCGGCATCAAGGCCGATTGATGCAGGCATCGAGAACCCGACAGAGAGGCAACCCAGACACGTGAACAGCAACGAGCACAACCCATTCGTCCTGGCCGGGCAACCGCCCCTTCCTTTCGAAGCCGCGCAAGCCTATGAGGAGACCGTGCTGGACTGGGCGAGGAGCCAGCCGCTGCCACCGGAGATCGTCGTGACACGCGATTGCGCCTATGGCGCCGATCCGCAGCAACGCTACGACGTCTACCACCGCGAAGGCGCGCACGACGCGCCGATCCTGGTGTTCTGGCACGGCGGCGGCTGGACCAACGGCTACAAGGAATACGTCGCCTTCATGGCGCCGATCGTGGTCGGACTCGGCATGGCGCTGGTGACACCTGCCTACCGGCTGGCACCGGCGCACAGGTTGCCGGCGGCCTTCGACGACAGCCTGGCCGCGGTGGCGCATGCGATCGGGCATGCCGCCGACTTCGGTGGCCGCGGCGACCGGATCTATCTGGCGGGGCACTCCGCTGGCGCCCACCTGGCGGCCCTGGTGGCCTTGCGCCGCCAGGACGCTGCGCAGGCAGGCATTCCTCCTGCTGCCATTCGCGCCTGCCTTCCCATCAGCGGCATCATGGACCTGCACCACCCCGAGCCCCCGGCGGACAGCCTGGAGGAGCGCATCTACACGATGGTGCTGAACGACGCCTCCGAAGACGCATTGATGAGCCCGTTGTGCTGGACCGCAGGAAACGACGTCCCGATGTGGCTCAGCCACGGCGATTCGGACAGCGCCAGGGTCATCCACTCGAACCGCCGGATGGCGGCCCTGCTGGCCCGGCAACCGGGGCCGAGCCGCTTGCATGTCGAGCCCGGACTCGACCACTTCGCCACCCACACCAGCCTTCGCGACCCGGCAGCGCCGTGGTACGGCCGGCTTGCAGACCTCGTGAAGGACCACCAGCCATGAAGGAAGTGATCGACATCGGGCTGCCGGCCCTTGCACAGCCGTTCTCGTGGGCCGTGAAGGCCGGCGGATTGCTGTTCACGACACATGCCGCCGTGCGCGCGGACGGCACCATCGACACCGGACCGATCGCGCAACAGGCACGCCTCACGCTGGAGAACATCCAGCGTGCCGTGCTTGCCGCGGGAGGCCGGATGAGCGACGTCGCCCAGGTATTGATCTACCTGACCGACGAGCGCGACATGCCTGCCGTCGACGCCGTCTACAGGGAGTTCTTCGCCGCGCCCTACCCCAATCGCTCCAGCGTTGTCGTCAAGGCCCTGGTCGTGCCCGGCATGCGCGTGGAAATGGTCGTCTACGCAGCCATCGGCCCTTGAAATCCACATGCGCCACAGCGGGCGCATCGAGATTCATGACGCCGTGAGCGCACGCGCGGGCACGCCAGTGCCCTACCATGGCGACCATCTTCTTCTTGCCCCGGTCACACGGACGCCATGACGCCCAGCGACATCCGACGCTTCTTCAGTCCCGGGGCCTCCTCTCGCGCCTCGCCACGCGGCGTGATCAGCCTGCTGAACCGCTACCAGCGCGCCATGCTGTACGTGGGCGGCGCCGTCACTTCCCTGGTGCTGCTCGTCGCCACGGGGCTGATGCTCTCTGCGCAGGTGCGCGACTACGTTGCCGAGCGACAGGCCGAGTTCACGGTGCGCAAGGCGCTGCTGCACCTGGAACTCTTCGTGCGCCAGGGCTCGGTGCGGATCAACATCTTTCATGAGGAAGGCGCCTGGGAGCGGCGCGCCCGCGCCCAGAGGCCGCTGATCGACGAGTTCGCCGCCCGACAGGGCCGGATGGTCCTGCCGAGCAACAAGGGATTCCCGCCGATGCTGCTGCTGGGCGACCTGTCGGCGCAGCGTCCGGCCGAGTCGTTCGCGCAGTACCTCGGGCTGGCCGAAGAAGTCGGCTACCGCTCGGCGGCCTACACCAAGACGCTGCAGCTGCATTCGAGCTACTTCTACGCACCCGACCTGAGCTTCCTCGCCGTGGTTCCCGCGCCCGCGACGAGCGACCTGCTCGGCATCCACGGCGCGCGCAGCACCGCGGAGCTGCTCAAGCGCATCGCGCCCGACCTCGGCGACCTCCACGACCCGGCCGTCGTCGCCCGGCTTCGCGACACCGCCACGGCCGTCTGGCTGCCGCCGGCGATCAGCCCCTTCACTGGCGAGACCGTCCTGCGCCTGGCGCAACCCGGCTTTCACGAGGGACAACCCTTCGTCGTGCTGGTGAACGACTACCCCCTGGACATCATCACCTCACGCCTGTCGAACGAGCGCCACGACGAGATCTCGATGTTCGTGGACCCCTCGGGCCGCGTGATTGCCGAGGCGCACGGTCCGACGGGCACCGAAGGCCTGCAGGCGCGGGCGCTGCAGCAGTCCCAGGCGTCGCTGGCCCCCGGCAGCGCGAGCCTGCAATACCGCGACGGGCTTTTCACGCTGCGCGAGCCGATCGCCGACGCGACGTGGACCTACCTCTACGCGTTCTCGTGGCGCACCATCGCCTCCGAGCTCTGGCCGCGCCTTGCGATCTATACCGGCGCCATGCTGCTGCTCATCGCCTTCATCTGGGCCGCGCTGATCCTGCTCGACCGCAAGGTGTTCCGGCCCGGCTACGCACGCTCCCAGCGCATCGTGGAGAGCGAGAACCTCAACCGCACCATGGTCGCGACCACGCCCTCGGGCCTGGCGCTGCTGGGCTACCCCTCGGGTGAAGTGCTGCTGCAGAACCAGGTGATGCAGGCCTGCACCGAGAACGCGCGCCCCGAGGACCCGCCGCTGCCGCAGCGCCTGCTGCGCCTGTACGACGACGCCCCCGGTTCGCCCGAATGGCTGCCCGACCTGGAGCTGCCCGTGACGCTGGCCAACGGCGAAGTCAACGAGCTGCTGGTGAGCGTGGTGCGCACCAAGTACCAGGGCAACGACGTGCTGCTGTGCAACTTCTCCGACATCACGACGCGCAAGAACGCCGAGCGCGCACTGGAGAGCGCCCGCGAAGCCGCGCACCAGGCCAACCACGCGAAGACGGCCTTCCTGGCCATGATGAGCCACGAGATCCGCACGCCGCTGAACGCGATCATGGGCAATCTCGAGCTGCTGCAGCGCTCGCCGCTGTCGCCGTCGCAGAACGAGCGGCTCGGTGCCGTGACCTCTTCGTCGACCGCGCTGCTGGGCATCATCAACGACATCCTGGACTTCTCGAAGATCGAGTCGGACCAGATGCGCCTGGAGTCGATCCGCTTCGACCTTGCGGACATCGCGCGACAGGTGATCGTGGTCTTCACGCCGCTGGCGCAGTCCAAGCGGCTCGGGCTCGATGTCGTCATCGACGACGCCCTGGCGCCGCATTACCTCGGCGACCCGACACGCATCCGCCAGTTGCTGATGAACCTGCTGAGCAACGCCATCAAGTTCACCGAGACCGGCGATGTGCTGCTCGAGGTCTACCTGAAGGACGACACCGATCCCGCGTCGCCGGTGGTGATCGGCGTCAGCGACACCGGCATCGGCATGACGGCAGCACAACAGAAGGCGCTGTTCGAACCCTTCACGCAGGCCGACAGCAGCATCGCGCGCCGCTTCGGCGGCACCGGTCTCGGGCTGGCGCTGTGCCGCCGGCTGACCGGGCTCATGGGCGGCGACATCCAGGTCGTGAGTGCGCCGGGCAAGGGCAGCACCTTCCTGGTCACGCTGCCATTGCCCGCCGCGCCCGCCCTGCTTGCGCGCGCCCCCGCGCCTTCCACCGCCGATGCGCAGGCCGGCACGACCACGGCGCACATCCTCGTGGTCGACGACCACCCGGCCAACCGCGAACTGGTCAAGATGCAGCTCGAAACGCTGGGCTACACCTCCGACCAGGCGTCAGGTGGCCTGCAGGCGCTCGACCTGTTCGCCACGCGCCGGCACGACCTGGTCATCACCGACATCAACATGCCGGGCATGGACGGCTACACCCTGGCGCGCGCGCTGCGGGCGCAGGGTTCGCGCGTGCCCATCGTTGCGCTCACGGCCGACGTTGCAGTGCACGAACGCGAGCGCTGCGAGTCGGCGGGCATCGACACCGCGCTGATCAAGCCCATCCTGCTCGACACGCTCGACCGGACCGTGCGGCAGTTGACCCAGCAGGGCCCGCACACCGAGCCACCCGCCAACGCTCACCGGCAAGACATTGCCCAGGGCACCCTGCCCGACTCGGTGCATCAGGCACTCGCGCGATCGCTGAACGACACCGCGGCAGCCATCCGGACGGCCCTGGGCACAGCCGATGCCGTCGCGCTCGGAGCCGGGCTGCATTCGCTGCGCGGTTCCTTCGCGCTGATCCACGAAGCCGGGCTCGCGGCCGATTGCGCCGCCATGGAAGCGCAGCTGCGCGATGCGGACCTGCCGGCGCTGGCGCAGGCCTTCGATCGCTTCGAGCGTGCGGCCCACACTGCGCTCGAACGCAGGGCCCCCAAGGCCGTCGCCTCGATCTGAACCCGGTCCGAACCCGGCGCGGTCCGAAGCCGTTTTCGGACCCAGGCCGACACGCACAGCTTCATGTCCTAGCCTCTTTGGCCTCATGTCCGACAGATTCGGACTGGTCCTATGCATCCGTGGCCCGCTATCGGATCAGGCCGCTTAACGGACGAAGGGGCGACACATAAAGTCCAGACAGCCTCTGCTGGAGCGGCCCTGGACACTGTCTTCACGGCCCCTTGAATGCATCTTCGACAACAGCAGTGGCCCTTCCTGCCGCACCTTGCGCTGGCACGACCACTCTTTCTGTTCAACGGGATCCGCCATGAAGCCACTCCACCTCCGCGTCCTGATCGCGGACGATCATCCCGCCGTTCGCATCGGCATCGAGAGCACGCTGCGCGAAAGCAATGCGGTGACCGTCGTGGGTGCCGCGCGCGACTCCACGGAAATGATGGAGCTGCTCAAGCTGCACGACTGCCAGATCCTGGTGTCCGACTACGCCATGCCCGGCGGCCTGCACGGCGACGGCATCACGCTGTTCTCGCTCGTGCGCCAGCGCTACCCGCTGTTGAAGATCGTGGTGATGACCATGCTCGACAACCCGGGCATCATCCATTCGCTGCTGGACATCGGCGTGCCCTGCATCGTGAACAAGGCCGACTCGGTGAGCCACCTGCTGCCGGCGGTGCATGCGGCCTACGCGAACGGCCGCTACCTCTCGCCCAGCATGGCGGAGATCGCCGCCCGCACCGACCCGGGCCGAACCAACACCCAGCCCCACGCCACGCTCTCCAAGCGGGAGCTGGAAGTGGTGCGCATGTTCGTCTCGGGGCTGACCGTGACCGAGATCGCCGAGCGGCTGCATCGCAGCAAGAAGACCATCAGCACGCAGAAGGGCTCGGCGATGACCAAGCTCGGCATCCTGCGCGACATGGACCTCGTGCGCTACGGCATGGAGATGGGACTCACGAACACGTCGGCCGTGCCGCCGACGCAGGGCCTGACGGCGCTGCCCTGGCACTGATCCCGGGCCGGGCCGGGAAGACGGCCTGCGCCTACTCCTGCGGAGCGTCGGTCGCGGCAGTAGCCGCGGCTGCCGTCAGGCCGTTTTCCATCGCGTAGCGCAGCAGGTCGACATCGCGCGCGATGCCGAGCTTTTCCATGGCTTTGGTTTTCTGCGTGCTGATGGTCTTCTTGCTGCGGTGCAACTGCTCGGCGATCTCTGTCACCGTCAGGCCCGACGCATACAACCGCACCACCTCCGACTCCCGCTGGCTCAGCACGCCCGCGGTGTTGCGGCTGCGCACGTCCCAGTCGATGGAGCGCACCACCCCGTCCATGGTGGGCGAGTAGTACGTCCCGCCGGTGCGTGCGGCATGGATGGCGGGAATCAGATGGGTCACGGCATCGGACTTGCTCACGATGCAACGGATGCCGCTGGACACCAGCGTGTGCAGCACGGCCGGGTTGTCGAGCATGGTCAGCACCACGATCTGGATGTCGGGGTAGCGGCGGTTGATGAGCTTGAACAGCGAAACCCCGTCGCCATACTCGCCGGCCGGCATCGCGTAGTCGGACACCAGCACGTCGCAGGGCGTTGTTTCCAGCAAGGCCATCAGGCCGGTCGAATTGGCCGCCTCGCCGACAAGCGACAGCGTCTCGACGGAGGCCAGCTCGTGCTTGACGCCGGCCAGCATGCCTGGATGGTCGTCCGCCAGAATGACTCGGATTTCGAAACGATCCATTTCCTTCTCCACTCGCCCCTTGTGAGCGCGATGGGGCGCCTGTTTTTCTGTGCGCTGCATGAGTGCAGCCGCTGCGGCGGCATCTTACCTGTCGCCCTCCACTTTCGGACCCGCCGATGTCAGGCAGTCTGGGGCCGGTGCGGCGCTTCGGTGGAGGTCTCGCCCAGCGCGCCGGGCGAGACCATGTCGCCCGGGAAAGTCTGCGCCATGGCCTGCAGCGTCGCCTGCGCGGCTTTCTTTCCGTGGTCGTCCGAGGTCCGGTAGGCGCGCAGCAGGGCCACTTCGTCCCGGCTCACGGACAGTTCCTCGGTGCACGTCGGCATGCCGGTCACGACATAGAGCACGTCGATGCCGATGACGGCCATGGTCGCGAGGTAGGCGGCGTCGGGGTAGTCCTCCCCGCGCTCGAACGACTCCTGCGTGCTGCCGTCCACACCGCCGAGCACCGCAATGGCCGCGGCGCTCAGCCCCAGTCTGCTGCGCTCCTTGTGAAGCCGGTTTCCGATCATTCGCATAACTCTTCCCTTTGAAAAATCCTGTGTGTGCGCACCTGGCGCTGTGGCTGTCGTTACTGGTAGCTCATCGTGAAAGTCGCGCGGCCGCTGGCCTTGCCGCCTCGCACGAGCCAGTCGTTCTGCACGTAGCGCGCGCTCAGCGGGATCGTGAAGACGCCGTTGGCCGCCTCCCCCGCGGACCACTGGTTCATGTTTCCCGCCTCGCTCGAATCGGGGCCGAAGCTCAGCACGGTCGAGTCCTTGAGCACCTGAATGCCGATGCCCGTGGCGGTCGAGTCCCGCGTGAGCGACAGGATGTTCGAGCGGTTGGCGGGGTTCGTCTGGTCCGTCAGCGTCACGTGGACGCCCGTGGTCTTCCCCTCGTCGCCTCCCGAACACTGGAGCGCGATGTGAAACGGCGCGGCCGTCGAGTGAGTGCCCATGCCGGTGAAGGTGCGCGCCGGAATGCCGTCGCCGAGGCCGACCGAGATCGAACGCGACTCGGACATCACCGCGCAGGTCGGAACGATGGGGCGCAGCGTCGTGGCGCCGGACCACGAATAGACCTTGTAGACATGCCTGGCGGCGCCGCCGAACCACTTGCCGTAGGTCCCGGTCAGCACACCGCCACCCGTGATCGGACCTGTCTTGACCAGTTCGATGGTCAGCGCATGGGAAAACACGGCCAGGGCGCCGAACTTCATCGTGCATTGCGCAGGCCACCAGTTGGTCGTGCAGAACGCACCGAACTTGAGGCGGTAGGCGATGCCGGGGATGCCGGTCTCGTAGAGCTGCGTCCCCGCCTGGCCCGCAGTGCCTTCGAAGTACATGGTGTAGGTTGCCGACGGCACGGTGCACCCGCCGCCACTGGACACGGCGCTGACAGCGCCACTCCACAGCGTGCTCCCCACATCGACTCTCGGGTTGAAGCTGATCGTCGCCGGCCCCATCAGGTCGTAGCGGAAAGGATCGGCGCACGGCTCCTGCGCCTGGGCGTGGGTGGACACCGCGTTCAGCAGGATGAACGCGCCGGCCGTCATGGCCATATGAAGCAGTTTTTTCATCGTCGGACTTTCGAAATCGGGTTGGCGACAGGAACGGACATCGGGTCCGCCTATCGGGTCACGGACACGGGCGGTACCGCCGCGACTTGCGCCGGGGCCGCACTGCACACCGCATCGATCTGTTCGTAGCTGTCGGCTTTCGCCTCGGCTGCATGCACGGGCCGCGTGGGCAACTGGTAGTCGATGCGGCACTGCGATGCCGCGCCTTCCGCCCACTTCACCGTCAGCCGGCCTTCGTCTTCGAGGCCGCGCGCGAAGATCCGGCTGGCCTGGCCGACCACGCCCACCGACGCGCCCGCGGGGTCCTGCACCACCGCGCCGAACGGCAGCGGTTCGCCGTCGGCCTGGGTGGCGCGGATCATCACGGCGCGGCCGGACACGGTCGCGTACTTCAGGAGCACCACGGCCCCGGCGGTCGGCGCCACCTGCTGGTTCGTGCCCTTCAGTTCCACGTCGGTCGACAGGCCCTTGGGATCGATGTCCACGCTGTTCAGCGCGTATGGCGTGAGGTACGGCACCACCGCATAGCCGCGGCTGTCGACCCGCACGCCGGCGGCATTCGCGACGCGCGCGCCTTCGGCGTCGGGCGCTTCGACGATGCCGAAGGTTTCCGACACGGGCTGCGACAGCGTGATGCCGCCGGGATGGGCGACCACGGCGCCGCGCGCGCCGACCGAGGCCTGCCAGGCGCCGGGGCTCACGCCCAGCGTGGCCGACAGGTCGGCGGCGTAGGTGCGGTATTGCAGGTTGGCGCTGCCGCCGGTGGCGGCCTCGCGACCGCCGCCTGCGCTGTGATGGGCGGTGACGCCGTACGACAGTGCGCCGTCGGCCCCCGCCGTGCCCGAGAGCGTCGACTGGGCCGTCAGCCGGCCGTCGCTGTCGCGCGCCGCGCTCGCCGAAAGCATGACCGGATCGGTCTTGCCCAGCGGGATCGACACGTTGGCGTAGTAACGCGTGCCGGACTGGCCGTTCGCCATGCGCTGGCGCGAGACCTGCAGGCCGTAGCTCATGCGCTTGTACTGGTTGCTGTAGCCCACCGAGTAGCCCACGTCGGACGCATCGCGGTTCCAGTAGCCCGTGGCCGACACCGTCATCTGCAACTGGCCGCGCTTCTTGCCCAGCTTCTGGTTGAAGGTGGCCTGGGTGCGGTGGCGCTGGCGTGCCACGGCCTCGACAGGCAGGCCGCGCGCAGCCAGGTCGCGCATGCGCATGGCGGTGTTGAAGTCGGCGTAGCCCTCGGTGGAATAGCGGTAGGCGGCCAGCGCGATGTTCCCGCCGGTCTGGGGCAGGTCCTTCGAATAGCTGATGCGCGCGCTCCCGCCGCTCATGCGGGGCTGGCCGTTCAGCGAGGTGGTGGCCTGGGTGTAGTCGACACCGATGGCGCCGAACGAGGTATTGAAGGCACCGCCCAGCATGACGGCGCCATGGCCTTCGGCCAGGTTCACGCCGCCGTAGCCGGTCAGGAGGTTGCTGAACCCGTGCTGCCAGGTGGCCTGCACGAAGCCGGGGCTGCTGTGCAGCTGGCTGTCGCGCACCGTGCCGGCCGTCACGCTGTAGCGGTTCATGCCGGGGCGCAGCGACAGCGGCACCGCCGCATAGGGCACCAGGAAGGTGTGCACGCTGCCGTCCGCCTCGGTGACGGACACGCTCAGGTCGCCGCCGAAGCCGGTGGCATAGAGGTCGTCGATCTCGAAGGCGCCGGCCGCCACGGTCGTTTCGTAGATCACGGTGGTGCCCTGCATCACCGTCACCTTGGCGTTGCTGCGCGCGGTGCCGCGCACCACGGGAGCGTAGCCACGCAGCGATTGCGGCAGCATGCGGTCGTCGGTCGCCAGGCGCACGCCGCGAAAACCGGTCGAGTCGAACAGCTCGCCCGAGGTGTGGGCCTCGCCCAGCGTCAGTTGCGCGCCGAGCGAAGGCAGGTCGCGCTGCACGACGGTGGCGTTGCGCTGGTAGCGGCTGCCGCCGTCGGACTTCCAGCTGAAGGCGCCGTGGTGGCGCACGCGCCAGACATCGGCATTGAAGCCCCAGCGCATGCCCAGATAGCCTTCGGTCCGCGCCTTGTCGGCATGCCGCTGGCGCGAGCTGTAGAGATTGAAGTTGTAGTCCAGGAACCCCGCGGTCACGCCCGCGTCCCGGAACTCGGGGCTCACGTAGCCCCGGGCGCGGCGGCTCATCGCCATCTGCGGCACGCTAAGCATGAGGCGTTGCTCACCGAAGTCGAAATCGAAGGACGCCTCGGGCAGGCTCTGCGCAAGCGGCAGGCAGGCCTGCGGGGCCGCCAGCCATTCGAGCACCTCGGGGGCGAGCTTCTCGACATCGATGCCCAGGCGTGCCATGGCTTGCGCGTCGAAGCAGGGTTGCGCCTGCGCGCCCTCATCCACACCATCGGCAACCCGAAAGATCACATCGGTGCGCCCGATCCAACCGCCGTTCACGCTCAGGTCGACGGCGTACGTGCCCGCAGCCACATGGTTGCCCCGGTTGAAGCGGGTCAGGTCCAGCCCCTTGCTGCTGCCCGGCGCCAGGAAGTCGATGTCGAACTCGACCGTCGACGCTGCCGCCGACGGCCCGCCGGCCGCCGTGCTGGCCTGCGCGTTCGCCTGCCAGCCCGCGAGCGCGCACAGCACCACCGCGCACACGGGGCGCAGGGTCTGTCGGCAGGCGGTAAGCGGTGAAGCGCGGTACATGGTGATGGAAGGTGAAAGTGATCGGAACCGGGTCAACGGCCTGCAGGCGAGGTGACGCCGAGCGGCTGCCGCCCCTTGAGCGGGCCGCCGTAGTCGTTGATGGCGGAGAACACCACCTCGGCCGGGCCGCTCGGGCGCTGCGCCAGGCCGGCGATCGGGAACAGCTTCGAGCCGTGCGGCGGCACGTAGCTGCTGCCGGCGTCGAAGCGCCGGCCGTTCGCGTCCAGCTCGACCTGGCCCAGGTTGACGTGGTACGCGGTCGGGTTGGTGGCGCGCAGCGCGTGGCCCTTGCCGCCTTCGGCTGCAACCATTTCCCAGCGCACCTGCGAGGGCGCGTCTTCCGCGCTGCCCGCCAGTCCCTGGGGACGGAACATCAGCTTGATCCGCGAGCGAAACGCCAGCTGCAGCTGATTGCCGCCCTCGCCCTTCGGCGGGACTTCCAGCACGTTCAGCCAGAACAGCGACTCGCGGTCCTGCGGCAGCGGCTCCTTCGTATAGATGATGCGCAGGGCCTGGGCCTTGTTCGGGTCCAGGCGGAACACCGCGGGCGTCATCGTGAACGGCACGTCGGCCTTCTCGGGCGACACGCTGGGGTCGCCCTTGTCGAGCCAGGCCTGCACCAGCGCGGGAAACTTGCCGGCGTTGGCGAGCTTGAGCGTCACCTCGCGCTCCTGCGCGGGGAAGACGATGCGCGTGCCATCGATGACCACGCTGGCCTGTGCAAGGTGGGCGGTGAAACCTGCGCCGAGGGCGGCGAGGAAGCAGAGCTTGCGAAAAATCTTCATGGTCGGTTCTCGTGGTCCTTGGCGTGAGGAATGCGCGGATGTGGAAGCCGTCTGTGCGTGGTGTGCGAGGTCCCCGAAACGGCTTGCAGATCCGGACAGACTCCACCTCGCCGCCCCCGGATCGGGGACGGCGCGGCGGCGTTCAGCGGCTTATTCGTAGACGATCGAATACTGGACACGCGACTTCACGGCGCCAGGACTGACCGCGTCGGTGGCGTAGTACTCGACGTAGTAAATGAGGTCGGCGCTGCCGCCTTCGGTGTCCACCAGCAGGGTGTTCTGGTCGCCTTCGGCGAAGCCGGCCTTGACGACGTCGAATTCGCTGTTGAGCAATTGAAGTTCGACGTTCTGGGCACCGCCGCCGTCGACCACCAGGCGGCCCGCCGCATTGGTCGTCACGCCGGATTCAAAGCGGACGCGGACCTTGCCGGCTTCGGGGGAGCAATTCGTCAGCTTGATCGGCACGGGCACGCGACCGGCGGTTTGCGTGGCGCTGGCCAGCGTCTTGCTGGCAATCGCCGGCAGGTCGATCTTGAAATTGGGCGCATCGCCGTTGATCGTGCAGGAGCTCGCCACGATGCTGCCCTCGAATTCGATCTGGCCGTCGGAGGCTTGGGCGGGGGTCAGGGCCAGCAGGCCGAAGGTGGCGACAACGGTAGAGAAAAGCAGGGTTTTTTTCATGATGATTGGAAGAAATTGATTGAAAAACACTCCTGACAAATTCATCATTGAGAAATTCAATTCAGAATCAATGTACGTCGAAAGAGTGAATGAATTTTAATTTCTTTCAATTCTCCGAATTAATCAGCCTCGGCCTAAAGAATCCCCCTCTTCAATAGGACGAGTCCTATAAATCCGGGGAGCACGAAATAAAAGGAAACCATTGATGATTTACCGGCTCTCTGGTTATTCATCACCCTCTTCCTTATGTCCTCCCAGCCCCGCACCACCCGCTCCCGACAGGGCGCCCCCCTGACCCAAGCCCAGCAATTGCAGGAGCTGAACCTGCTTCGGCGCTATCAGCTGGCCTTGCTGTACGGCGGCGGCGCCCTGCTGTCGCTGCTGATCGTCCTGGCCACCTGCCTGGTGCTGTCCAACGTGGCGAGCAACGCTTTCGCCAATCTGCGCACCACGCTGGCGGCGCACAGCGCGCGGATACAGCTCGACATCGAGGAAAAGCAGGCCGCCATGCGGCGCGGCGTGGTGAACGCCGAATTGCTCTGGAACAGCAGGACACCGCCCGGCCCCGGCACCCTGGACGCCTTCGTGCACAACGGCGGCCACGTGGTGCTGCAATTGCAGCCGAAGCTCACGCCGGCCCTCGCCGCGGTCGACACGCACAAGACCCACGACCTGAGTGAATTCGCGCCACACCTGGGCATGCTCGAAACGCAGGCCTACAGCGTCACCGCCGTCGCGCAGCTGCGCAATTCGCCGCTCGGCGCCTACACCTACACCCCCGACCACCGCCTGCTCTCGCTGCTGCCCACGCCCGAAGGCGGCCTGCAGGGCGTGCTCGCCCGCACCGGCCTGCCGGACACCGCCGCGCTGATCGAACGCCTGAGCTTCGACATCGGCGACCTCGCCCACGATGCGGCACTCGCCGACCTGTGGCGCACGCAGCGCCGCGTGGCCTGGCAGCCGCCGGCGCCCGACCTGCTGGCCCCCGACCAGTCGCCCTTCAAGCTGGTGCAGCCCGGCTTCGACGCGCAAGGCCGCCCCTTCATGGTGTTCGTCAGCAACCTGCCGGCCAGCGTGCTGGAGAACCGTCTCCAGCAGACACCGGAAGACACGGTCGCCATGCTGGTCGATCGCCACGGCCGCGTGCTGCTCTCCGCCGACCGCACAGGTGATGCGATCGACGGCGCCGCCCTGATGGACACCGTGCTGGCGCACAGCCAGCGCGAGGCCAGCGCCGACCTGCCCCGTGAAACCTATCGCGCGGGCATGTTCAGCCTCTCGACGCCGCTGGCGGGCACCGACTGGTCGCTGGTCTACGCCTATTCCTGGCGTACGGTGTTCATCGCCTTGAAGCCGCAGCTGCTGCGCTACGGTGGCGCCACGCTCGTGGTGCTGGGTGCGCTGTGGGGCCTGCTGCTCCTGTTCCGGCGCAAGCTGCTCGAGCCCGCCTACCGCCGCTCGCAGCGGGTGTACGAAAGCGAGCAGTTCAACCGCGCGATCATCGCGACCTCGTCGTTCGGCGTGTGCCTGATCGCGCTCGACGACGAAGAGGTGTTGCTGCAGAACCGCATGATGGAGCTGTACGCGGCGGCCACCGTGCCGACCGCACCGCTGCACCAGCAGATGGCCGCGCTCTACCGCGAACGCGGTCGCGATGGCGCGCTGCACGATGCGGACATGCGGCTGGCGCTGAAGAACGGCCAGGCCTGCGAGCTGCTGCTGCAATGCACGCTCACGCGCTACCAGGGCGCGGACGCCCTGCTCTGCAGCTTTTCCGACGCCACCGAGCGCAACGAAATCGACAAGAAGCGCGAGGAAGCCCGCGTGGCGGCCGAGGCGGCCAACCGCGCCAAGTCGGTGTTCATCGCCACCATGAGCCACGAGATCCGCACCCCGCTGAACGCGGTGCTGGGCAACCTCGAACTGCTCGGCCAGACCGCGCCGCCCGAGGTACAGGCGCGCCGCCTGCAGTCGGTGCGCCAGGCCTCTCGCACGCTGCTGGAGATCGTGAACAACATCCTCGACCTGTCGAAGATGGAGTCGGGCCAGATGAAGCTCGAGACCGCGCGGGTCGCGTTGCCCGGCATCGCGCGGGCCTGCGTGGAAATGTTCGAGCCCTCGGCGCATGCCAAGGGGTTGCGCCTCGACTGCCAGGTGCATCCAGGCCTGGCCGCCGGCTATGCAGGCGATCCGACGCGCATCCGCCAGATCATCGTCAACCTGCTGAGCAACGCCATCAAGTTCACCGCCACGGGCGCGGTGACCCTGGAGGTCGGCCCGCTGTCGCCGGGGCAGGACTCGCCGGTCGTGATCCGTGTGACCGACACCGGCATGGGCGTGCCGCCCGAGCAGATTCCCCATCTGTTCGACACCTATATGCAGGCCTCGCCCTCGACCGCGCGCGAGTTCGGCGGCTCAGGGCTGGGGCTGTCGATCTGCCAGCGGCTGGCGCGCAAGATGGGTGGCGCAATCCAGGTGAGCAGCCAGCCCGGGGCCGGCTCGTGCTTCACGGTGGAGCTGCCGCTCGTGCCACTGGCCGAGGACGATGCCGCCGTGGAGGACCATGAGCCGGCACAGACGCTGCACGGCGTGCCAGCCCGCGCCATGCGCCTGCTGGTCGTCGACGACCACCCGGCCAACCGTGTGCTGATCGGCGATCAGCTCGCCACACTGGGCATTGCCGCCGATGTCGCATCCGATGGCGAAGCCGCGCTGGCGCTGCTCGATACACAGCACTACGACCTGGTGCTGACCGACCTGAACATGCCCGGCATGGACGGCTACACGCTGGCCCGGCGGTTGCGCGAGCGCCTGCCGTCGATGCCTCTGGTCGCCATCACGGCGCACCTGGAGCAGGAGGGTTACCAGCAATGCTCGCTGGCAGGCTTCGCGGGCGTGCTGCTCAAGCCGGTGCTGCTGCCGGCATTGGAGCAGGCGATTGCCAGGACGGTGGGCGCGGCCCCGTCAATCCCCGCCGTCGACGTTGCCGATCGTTCGGTAGACACGAACGGGCCGCACGGCCCCCTGGACGCGTCCCTGCACGAGGCCATGGTCACGTCGCTGGCGTCGTCCGCCTTGCTGATCCAGAAGGCACTGGATGTGGGTGACCGGCAAGCCATCGGCGATCAGCTGCATGCGGTGCGCGGCGCCTTCGCCATGATCGGCGAGCCGGTCATCGCCGCCATGTGTGCACGGCTCAGCGCGTCGGCGAAGCACGAAGAGATGACCCAGCTCATCCCCGGTTGGACTGCGCTGCAGGCGGCCGCCGAAGCGGCATTGGCGCAGCGCGCTAGCTGAGCGCGCGCCTCGATCGCACGTCAGCAGGCCACGGCTTGTGGTGACTCCAGCTGGCGTTGCGCCGCATACCGCAGCAGCGCCGCGTACTGCGCGAAGGCCTGCTCGGGCATCGCCTCGGCGTGCTGCATACCTTGCGTGAAGTGGCAGCCGACACTGCGGGCCAATGCGAGGTCCTGCTCGCTGTCGGCCCCCTTCACGAGCAAGGTCGCGTCCTGCTCGCGGGCCATGGCAATGAGGCTCGCGAGGATGTGGCGCGCATGCGGGTTCTCGCGCGCCTGCGCCAGCTGGCGCGCGTCGATCTGGATCTCGCTGAACGGCACCTTGAGCCACCGGCTCAAGGTCGAGTCGCCCTGACCGAAGCGGTCGATGGCGCAATGGAAGCCCCGCAGCCGCAGGTGCGCGACCGCCCCCGCCAGCACGTCGTTGCAGCGGGCACCACCGTCCTCGGCGATCTCCAGCATGAGCCGGTCCGCGGCGATGCCTGCACGCTCGGCCTGCTCGGCCACATCCTGCGCCCAGGCCACCGAGCCGGCGATGGACGCGGACACACGCACACCGAGTCGCAGATCGTGGTCCGGGTGCATGTAGCCGAGCAGTTCAAAGGCGCAGTCCAGCATGCGCTGCGTCAACGCCGCGCCCAGGCCGGCGTGCGCGATGGCGGGCAGGAAGTCCGCGCCGGGCAGCCAGGTGTCGTCGGGCCGGTACCAGCAAGGCTGCAGCTCGGCGCCGCGCAGAACACCCGTGCGCGCGCAATGCCGGGGCTGGAAGTGAGCGGTGATCTGGCGCGTGGCCAGCGCCGCGCCCAAGACCTGCGCGGTGAAGGCCGGCGCGTCGTCGCCCGCCGGCAACGCCGTGCCGCGTCGCGGCTCGGCCCTGTGACGCCGTCCGCGCGCCATCACCTGCGCCGCGGACGCCATCGTGACCATGGTGCTCGGCTTGGCAATGGCCGAGAGCACACGTGCACCACGGGCCCCGGCGTAGTCCACCGCCGCCTGCAGGATGCGCGGCGGCTGGGCGCTCATGAGCACCAGCTTCGCGGGGCTGTCGGCTTCGACCACCGCGTCGATCATCTGCAGGCCCGTGACTTCGGGCGTGTCGATGTCCACCACCAGCAGGTCGTGGCGGTGTTGCTGAAGCGCCTCAACGAATCCATGGCCGCTGCGCGTGACGTCCACGCGGGGAATGCCGGCGTAGCGCATGAAGGTGGCCAGCGCGAGGCCGGTGCGTTCGACCTGGTCGATCACGAGTGCGTTTCTGATCATGGTGGTTGGGCCCGGAAGAGGAGCGAAGAGAACCTGTGCTGCATCTTCCCGGGCGCGGCCCGAATGCCCCATCGGACCCGTCCGAATCTCGCCAGCCACCCGCTAGGACCGCGCGCCGATGTGTGTTGCGAAGGCGCGGTTTCGGTGCGTCCGTCTCCTTTCTCCTACGCGGCGGCGGCGTCCGGCGCGCTACGCTATTGGTTCACAGAACAAATCCGCGGCATGGCCCTCATCACGTTCCTCGTCGAGGACAACAAGACCATCAGGGACAACCTGGTCCCGGCGCTCGAGGACCTCGTCAACGGCCGTGTCGTCGGCTTCGCCGAAACCGAATCAGGCGCCCTCGCCTGGCTGGCCGCCCACCCCGACGCCTGGCAGTTGCTGATCGTCGACCTGTTCCTGAAGGAAGGCTCCGGCCTCGGCGTGCTGTCGGGCTGCCGCAAGCGCCGGGCCGACCAGCGCGTCGTGGTGCTGAGCAACTACGTCACCGCGGACATCCGCACGCGCTGCCAGGCACTGGGCGCCGATGCGGTGTTCGACAAGTCGCACGACCTCGACGCCTTCATCGAGTACTGCAACACCGACCGCCCCTCGGGCCTGGCCCCGCTCTGACACCGAGCGACCGAACGCGTGCCGCGCCGCACGCCTCCCGCGAATGCGCTATGCATGAAAAAAGGGCCCGCAGGCCCTTTTTTCATTCGATGGTCCGGTGAAGGACCGTTGATTGCGATGCGATCAGCGCACCACGGCGATCTGCGTACGCACGCCACCCTTGTAGGTGAACAGCGTCAGGGCACCGTTCTTGATGTCGCCCTTCTCGTCGAAGGCGATCGGGCCGGTCACGCCCTTGTATTGCACCTTGCCCACTTCAGGCAGGTACTTTTCCGGGTCGGACGAGCCGGCCTTGGCCATGGCTTCGGCCAGCACGTTGACCGCGTCGTACACGTACGGTGCGTAGATCTGCACTTCGACGCCGTTCTTGGTCTTGAACTTGGCCTTGAAGTCTTCCAGCGGCTGCTTGAAGTCGCCGTCGACACCGCCGGCTTCGGCGCAGACCACCATGTCTTCACCGATGGCGTCGCCTGCCAGCTTCGGCAGTTCGCCGGTGCACAGGCCGTCGCCGCCCATGAACTTGACGTTCAGGCCGAGCTGCTTGACCTGCTTGAGCATCGGGCCGCCCACGGCGTCCATGCCGCCGAAGAACAGCACATCGGGCTTGGAAGCCTTCAGCTTGGTCAGGATGGCGTTGAAGTCGGTCGACTTGTCGGTGGTGAACTCGTGGCCCACGATGGTCGCGCCGGCAGCCTTGGCAGCCTTCTCGAACTCTTCGGCGACGCCCTGGCCGTAGGCCGTGCGGTCGTCGATCACGGCGATGTTCTTGCCCTTGAGCGTTTCGACGGCGTACTTGCCGAGCGTGCCGCCCAGCTGCGTGTCGTCAGCCACCACGCGGAACGTGGTCTTGAAGCCCTGGCGGGTGTACTTGGGGTTGGTGGCCGACGGCGAGACCTGCGGAATGCCGGCGTCGCTGTACAGCTTGGAAGCGGGGATGGTGGTGCCCGAGTTCAGGTGACCGACGATGCCGTTGACCTTTTCATCGACCAGCTTCTGGGCGACGGCCGTGCCTTGCTTCGGATCGCCTGCGTCGTCTTCGGGAACCAGCACGAACTTGGCAACCTTGTCGCCGATCTTCATGCCCTTGGCATTCAGGTCTTCGATGGCCATCTTGGCGCCCAGCTCATTGTCCTTGCCAAGGTGGGCAATGGGACCGCTGGTCGGGCCGACGTGGCCGATCTTCACGACCAGGGCGTCAGCCGGAGGTGCCGCAGGGGCCGGGGCCGCAGCCGTGGGTGCCGGCGCCGCCGCGGGAGCAGCAGCTTCTTCTTTCTTGCCGCAAGCCACAAGCGTGATTGCAGCCAGTGCGACCGCAGTCCATTTCAATTGCATGGGAACCTCCAGAACTTGGATGAAAAGAATAAAAAACCGGTCGTTTGATCCGGGCGTTCAGACCTCGCAAGTTTCGCGCCGCAGACCAGCGGCACCCTCACGCCTTTCCGACCTGCGGCGCAGTTTAGCCGAGGATTTATGCGCCGGAAGCTGGCGTAGACCCTGTGTTTTCCCCTGTGTTTTCACAGAGTTCGGCGGCCATGGATTCGATGACGAGCGCGCGCAGCACGGCCTCGATTTCGCCGCGCAGACGCGGCACCATTTCGTCGAGCTGATGCTGAACGGCAGCTGACACGGCGTCGCTCAATCGCTCTTCCAGCGACAGGTCGACACGCTGCAGCACGCGGTGCAGCAATTGCTCTTCGAGGCTGACGATTTCAGCCGGCGTGAGCGACACCGACGCAGGCAATGCGACGGCGCTCGCCAGGTCTAGTGGTGAAGGCTGCGACACCGACTCACCCATCCCGGGAACCATCGGCCGCAGCGTCTCCGCAACCGGCACGGGCTCGGCCGGTATCTCGAGCACGGTCGTCAGCGTCGGGACGAACCGGGGCGGCGTGCGCAGCGTGCTGGCCATCAGGAGGCGCTCCTTGCGAAATCGTGCGGCTGGATCGTGTAGCCCCGGTCGGCGTAGTGGCGCCAGCGGGTGCGACCGACCTGCCGGTCGTTGGCCTCGTCGCTCACGATGTCGATCATGCGTTCGAAGCGCTCGAAGCCGGCCGGCACCTCGAGCCCGAGGTTGACCAGCATCTCGCGGTGCGGCAGCGAGGCCGCGTCCGCACCTTCGGTGCACAGGATGACGGGCGAACGCGCCACCACATGGGCCGGCGCATCGGCGCGGCAATGCGCGACGAAGTCGACCGGCGACAGCTGCCACAGCGCGGCATCCACCGTATCGAGCGCGCGCGTATCGCCCACCACCACCACCACGCGCAGGCCGCGCGTGTTCACGGCCTTGCGAACCAGCCGGCAAGCGTAGGTGAGCTTGTCGGGCGCGTTGTAGTGAAAGCCGATGTCGGTCACTGTGCGGACCGGGCCTTTCGGGCCGGCTTGGCCGCGGCCTTCTTTGCGGGCTTGGCAGCCTTCTCGGCCTTGGGTGCGGCAGCAGCGGTGGCACCGCTGCCCGCGCGGTTCGTCAGGTACGACACCAGCAGGCCGACGGGCCGGCCAGTCGAGCCCTTGGCCGCCCCGCTCTTCCAGGCCGTGCCTGCAATGTCCAGGTGCGCCCAGGCGTAGTCGGCCGCAAAGCGCTGAAGGAACTTGGCCGCGGTGATCGCACCGCCGGCACGACCGGCGATGTTGGCGACGTCGGCGAAGTTGCTCTTGAGGCCTTCGGCATAGTCGTCGTCCAGCGGCAGGCGCCAGCAGCGGTCCTGCGATGCCTCGCCGGCCGATTCGAGCGCGGCGGCCAGCGACTCGTCGCTCGCGAACAGGCCGCTGCGCACGCCGCCCAAAGCCACCACGCAGGCGCCCGTGAGCGTCGCGATGTCGATCACGGCGGCAGGGTCGAAGCGCTTGGCATACGTGAGCGCGTCGCACAGGATCAGCCGGCCTTCGGCGTCGGTGTTCAGGATCTCGATGGTCTGCCCGCTCATGCTCGTGACCACGTCGCCGGGCTTGACGGCCTTGCCGTCGTTCATGTTCTCGCACGACGGGATCAGGCCGACCACGTTGATCGCCGGCTGGATCGCGCCGAGCGCGCGGAAGGTGCCGAGCACGCTGGCGGCACCGCACATGTCGAACTTCATCTCGTCCATCTCGGCCGCGGGCTTGAGCGAGACGCCGCCGGTGTCGAAGGTGATGCCCTTGCCCACCAGCACCACGGGGGCTTCGTCCTTGGCCGCGCCCTGGTAGCGCAGCACGATGAAGCGCAGCGGCTCGGCCGAGCCCTGGGCCACGGCGGCGAACGAACCCATGCCGAGCTTCTCGACCTCCTTCGGGCCCAGCACTTCGCACTTGATGCGCGGCAGCTTCGCCAGCCCCTTGGCGGCTTCGGACAGCAGCGTGGGCGTCGCGTGGTTGGCGGGACGGTTGCCCCACTCCTTGGCCAGCTCGATGCCGGCGACCGTGGCGCGGGCGTCGTCGAAGGCCTTGGAAACGGCGCTGACGGCCTCGGGCACGCCCAGCGTCAGGTGGCGGATGCTGCGCGGCTCGGTCTTCGACTTGGTCGTGGTGTAGACATAGCTGGCATCGGCCGCGGCCGTGACGGCACCGGCGACAGCTGCGGCATCAGCCGGCTGCGCGAACACGATCACCACGCGTTTGGGACCGTTGGCCTTGGCCGCCGAAACCGCCGCGCTCACAGCGCTGCGCACCGAGGCGGCCTTGCCGTCGCCGATGGCGGCGAGCAGCACGCGCGAGGGCACCACGGCTTCGGGGCGGTACAGCGCCAGCAGCTTGCCGGCCTTGTCGGGCAGGTCGCCGGCCTTGCGGGCACTGGCGGCAAGCACGGAAACGGGGTCTTTGGCGGTGGGGAGAGTGCTGCCGACCAGCACGATGAGGAGGTCGGATTTCTCGGCGGCGGCCTGGGCGACGGTGAGGGTCTTGAGTTGAAAGTCCATAATCCTTTTTTTCCTCGAACGATGTTATTCCATTCTTCCCTACGCAAGGAGCTGTCGCGCAGCTTCGGAGCGACCCTCGTCGTCCTGGTCACCATCGTGATGACCATGATGCTCATCCGCACGCTCGGGCTGGCGTCCAAGGGCAGCGTGAACCCGCAAGAGGTGTTCCTCGTGATGGCGTACACGGTGCTCGGCTACATGCCGACCATCCTGAGCCTGAGCCTGTTCATCGCCATCGTCGGCACGCTCTCGCGCATGTACCGCGACAGCGAAATGGTGATCTGGTTCTCCAGCGGGCGCGGCCTGGCCGATTTCGTCCAGCCGCTGTTTCGCTTCGCCTGGCCGGTGCTGATCCTGATCGCGGCCATGGCGCTGGTGGGCTGGCCCTGGGCCAACTCGCAGACCATCGGCATGCGCCAGCAGTACGAACAGCGCAGCGACATCGAGCGTGTCACGCCGGGCGAGTTCCGTGAGTCCTCGGGCCGGCTGCGCGTGTTCTTCATCGACAAGGACACGCCCGACGGCGCCACCGCCACCAACGTCTTCATCTGGGCCGTCGAGCGCGGCCTGCAGATCACCACCTCGGCGCGCAGCGGCCGCATCGAGGACATCGACAACCACCGTTTCCTGCTGCTGAGCAACGGCCAGCGCCTGGAGCGCCCCCTGTTCACGGAGTCGGGCCTCAAGATCAGCGAGTTCAAGACCTACGGCACGCGCGCCGGCGGCAGCTCGAACGCCACCGGCGACAGCACGCCCACGCGCGCGCGCTCCACGCTTTCGCTGCTGCGCGACCGCAGCGACGCCAGCCTGGGCGAACTGGGCTGGCGCTTCGGCATGCTGCTGGCCGCCATCAACTTCGTGCTGCTGGCGCTGACGGTGTCGAGCGTCAACCCGCGCGTGGGGCGCAGCGGCAACCTGGTGTTCGCGCTGTTCGCCTTCGTCGTCTACTACAACCTGCTGAACCTGGGCCAGAGCTGGATCAGCTCCGGCCGCTACGGCATGGGCTCCTTCATGCTCCTGCTGCACGGCGGCGTCTTCCTGTTCGCCACGGCCTGGCTCACGCTGCGCAACAACAACTGGTCGGCCCACCGCCAGACCCGCGCCAGCGCCGCCACTGCTGGCAGCCCGCCGCCGGCCGCACCGCCTTCCCGGATCGACCCGACCTCGTGAAAACCATCCGCCGACTGATCTACGTCGAGGCACTGAAGGCCGTGGCCTTCGTGACGCTCGGCTTCCTGAGCCTGTTCTTCTTCTTCGACTTCGTCGATGAGCTGCAGTCCGTGGGCAAGCCCGAAAGCCTGGCCTACGGGCCGGTGCAGGCGCTGATCTACGTGCTGCTGCTGGTGCCCAGCCACCTGTACGAACTGCTGCCGATCACGGTGCTGATCGGGTGCATCTTCGTGATGGCGCGCCTGGCGCAAAGCTCCGAATACACCATCCTGCGCACCAGCGGCCTCGGCCCGTGGCGCGCGCTGCGCACGCTGCTGCTGCTGGGCCTGGGCTTCGTGGTGCTCACCTTTGCCATCGGCGACTACATCGCGCCGCTGTCGGGGCGCACCGGCCAGCTGCTCAAATCGCGCTACCAAGGCACCTATTCGCTGGTCGGCAACACCGGCGCCTGGCTCAAGGAGAGGCGCGGCGACACGTCGTATGCGGTCAATGTGCTGTCCATCGCGCGTGACGGTTCGCTGCAGAACACCCGCATCTTCGAGTTCGACGGCAATGGCTACGTGAGCAAGCAGCTCATGGCCAAGTCCGCGCACATCCTCGGCGACAAGTGGGTGCTGTCCGAGGTCGAGCAGCAGGACTACGAAACGCGCGCCGCGGACAAGGCCCGCATCACGACCACCCAGGTCGAGAAGATGGACTGGCCGACCTCGCTCACGGCCGAAATGGTGTCCGTCGCGCTCCTGCGACCCGACCGCATGAGCACCATCGACCTGTTCGATTACATCCGGCACCTGAACGCCAACGGGCAGACCGCGCAGCGCTACGAGATCGAGTTCTGGCGCAAGGTGTTCTATCCGCTGTCGTGTCTGGTGATGGTGGTGCTCGCCCTGCCCTTCGCCTACCTGCACTTCCGCCAGGCCGGCATCACGACCTACGTGTTCGGCGGCGTGATGATCGGCATCAGCTTCTTCCTGCTGAACAACGTGTTCGGCTACCTCGGCAACCTCAGCAACTGGTCGCCCTGGCTCACGGCGGCGGCGCCGGGAATGATCTATTCCGTGCTGTCGCTGACCGCCTTCAGCTGGCTGGTCCTCAGGCGATGACCGCGCGGTCGCTGCGGGGCACGGTGCTGCTGGCGCACGGCTCGCGCGACGCACGCTGGCGCGAGCCCATCGAGGCCGTCGCCGCCCGCATGCGAGAGGACGACCCCGCCGTGCGCGTGAGTTGTGCCTACATGGAACTGGCCGCGCCCGACCTGCCGACCGCCGCCGCCACGCTGATCTCCGACGGCGCCACCGCGGTGCACGTGGTGCCGCTTTTCCTGGGCATGGGCAAGCACGCGCGCGAGGACCTGCCGCTGCAGCTCGACGCCCTGCGCCAGCGCTGGCCTGCCGTGGCGTTCTCGCTGGCTCCGATCGTGGGCGAATCGCCCGAACTGGTCGCCTTGCTGGCCCGGATTGCCATCAAATCCTGAAGTCCCGGTCATTTTTATAGACTTCAAAGGCATAATGAATTCCGCAATAAGACGGAATTTGATATGAATCTGCACCAGTTCAAGTTTGTTCAGGAAGCCGTGCGGCGCAACCTGAACCTCACCGAGGCGGCCAAGGCCCTGCACACCTCGCAGCCCGGCGTCTCCAAGGCCATCATCGAACTCGAGGAAGAGCTCGGCGTCGAGATCTTCGCCCGCCACGGCAAGCGCCTGAAGCGCATCACCGAACCCGGCCAGCACGTCATCGCGAGCATCGAACTCATCATGCGCGAGGTGGGCAACCTCAAGCGCATCGGCGAACAGTTCAGCGCGCAGGACAGCGGCACGCTCTCCATCGCCACCACCCACACGCAGGCGCGCTATGTGCTGCCGGTGCCCGTGGCCAACCTGCGCGAGGCCTACCCGAAGGTCAACGTGAGCCTGCACCAGGGCTCGCCCGACCAGGTGGCGCGCATGGTGATCGACGAGATCGCCGAGATCGGTATCGCCACCGAATCGCTCGACGGCTATGCCGAGCTGGTCACACTGCCCTGCTACGAATGGCAGCACGTGCTGGTGCTGCCCAAGGACCACCCGCTGGCGGCCAAGGAACGCATTTCGCTCGAGGACCTGGCGAGCGAACCGCTGATCACCTACCACCCCTCGTTCACCGGCCGCACGCGCATCGACCACGCCTTCGCGCAGAAGAAGCTCACGCCGCGCATCGCGCTGGAAGCCATCGACTCAGACGTGATCAAGACCTACGTGCGCCTGGGCCTGGGTGTGGGCATCGTGGCCGAGATGGCCGTGCGCGACGAGTCGAACGCCGACCTCGTGGTGCGCCCGATGGGCCACGTGTTCGGCCAGAACATCGCGCGCGTCGCCTTCAAGCGCAGCGCCTACCTGCGCAACTTCGTCTTCAAGTTCGCCGAGCTGCTGTCCGATCGGCTCGACCGCAACCTGATCGCGAAAGCCCTGAGCGGCCATCACCAAGACTACGAACTCTGATCCACAGCCTTTCTCCCCGCGACGACCGACCATGAGCACCGCATCCACGCCCCGCACGCCCGAGATCACCACCAAGCTGCCGGCTGTCGGCACCACCATCTTCACCGTGATGTCCACGCTCGCGGCCGAGAAGAACGCCGTGAACCTCGGCCAGGGCTTCCCCGACTTCCACTGCGATCCGAAGCTGCTCGAAGACGTGGCCGCCGCCATGGCGGCCGGCCACAACCAGTACCCGCCGATGCCCGGCATTCCGGCGCTGCGCGATGCCATCGCCGCCAAGATCGAGGCGCTCTACGGTCGCAGCTACAGCGCCGCCACCGAGATCACGGTCACGGCCGGTGCCACGCAGGCCATCATCACCGCCATCCTGGCCATCGTGCGGCCCGGCGACGAAGTGATCGTGCTGGAGCCCTGCTACGACAGCTATGTGCCCAACATCGACCTGGCCGGCGGCAAGGTCGTGCGCGTGCCGCTCGTGCCCGGCACCTTCCGCCCCGACTTCGACAAGATCGCCGCCGCGCTCACGCCGAAGACGCGCGCGATCATCATCAACACGCCGCACAACCCGAGCGCCACGGTCTGGACCGAGGCCGAGATGCGCCAGCTCGAAGACCTGCTCGCGCCCACCGACGTGTTCGTGATCAGCGACGAGGTCTACGAGCACATGGTGTTCGACGGCGCGCGCCATGAAAGCGTGGCACGCTTCCCCGGCCTGGCGGCGCGCAGCTTCATCGTCAGCAGCTTCGGCAAGACGTACCACGTCACCGGCTGGAAGGTCGGCTTCGTGGCCGCGCCCGCGCCGCTGATGGCCGAATTCCGCAAAGTGCACCAGTTCAACGTGTTCACCGTGAACACGCCGATGCAGCACGCGCTGGCGCAGTACATGGTCAGCCCCCAGCCGTACCTCGAACTGCCGGCCTTCTACCAGCGCAAGCGCGACCTGTTCGCCGCGGGCCTGGCCGAAAAAACCCGCTTCAAGCTGCTGCGCAGCGAAGGCAGCTACTTCCAGTGCGTGGACATCTCGGCGGTGAGCGACCTGTCGGAGGCCGAGTTCTGCCTCTGGCTCACGCGCGAGATCGGCGTGGCGGCAATCCCGCTGTCGGCCTTCTACGGCGACGGCTTCGACCAGCGCGTGGTGCGCTTCTGCTTCGCCAAGAAGGACGAAACGCTGCTCGCCGCGCTCGACCGCCTCGCGAAGCTTTGACGCTGGCAGCCACGCGCCGGACACCGCAATGACGATGAACCGGCCGCGTTGGATCCTGCTGGCCCTGGCCCTCTCGTTCCTCGTGGTGGGCGTGGCGGATGCCTTCGTGGCGCCATTGCGGGGCAAGGACTACACGGCGTTCGACGTGGTGCATGTGTTCCTCATCTCGGCGCTTTGCTACATGTGGTGCCGGGCCGATGGATGGGAGCGCGGCGTGCCCGCGCCCGGTCGCTCGGCACTGCTCGCAGGCGTTTTTCCGGTGCTGGGCATCCCGATCTACTTCTTCCGCACACGTCCCTGGCGACGGGCATTGCTGTTGACGCTGGGGGCCACGGGCTTCCTGGCGATGAGCCTGGTGCTGGCGGCCGTGGGGACCTTGTCGATCGAATTCGTGCGAGGCTGAAAGCCCAGCGCCGACGTCCACGGTAGGACAGTCCTGACCGCCGAAGGGGCGGCTCTCCGGCGCTTGCAGCGCCCGGGGGCGTTGAGCATGAAAGCTCGTTACAACAAACGTCCCAGGAGAAAACCATGTCCCTCTCGTTCATTCTGCTGATCGTCCTGATCCTGCTGCTGATCGGCGCGCTGCCGAGCTGGGGCTACAGCCGGGCCTGGGGCTACGGGCCCAGCGGCGGCCTCGGGCTGGTGGTGCTGATCGTGGTGATCCTCGTGCTCATGGGCCGCATATAGCCCACGCGCCGCAATGAAGAAAGCCCGCGTCGCCGCGGGCTTTTTTCATGCCTGAAGCTGCGCCCAGGCCTTGTCGAGACGCTTCACGCTCACCGGCTGCGGCGTGCGCAGTTCCTGCGCGAAGAAGCTCACGCGCAACTCTTCGAGCAGCCAGCGGAATTCGAGCATGCGATCGTCCACCACGCCCTTGCGTTCGGCCACGAGGCGCCAGTAGCGCTGGTCCTGCGGCTTCAGCTCGGCCAGCTTGGCGGCGTCGCGCGCGGGGTCGGCGCGCAGCTTGTCCAGGCGCAGCACGATGGCCTTGAGGTAGCGCGCGAAGTGCTGCAGCTGCGTCCACGGCGCATCGGCGATGAAGCGCTTGCCGACAAGCTTCTGCAGCTGCTGCGCAGCGTCCTGCACCGCCTCGGGCTGGATCTTCGTGTCCTTGATCTTGCGCGCCGCCGCCGCGTACTCCACGAGGATGACGCCCGCGAGCCGCGCCACTTCGTTGGCGATCAGCGTGAGCCGCCCGCGCCCTTCTTCGAGCCGCTTCTTGAACGCGAACTCGTCGGTCGGCAACGGCTCCTGCAGGAACGCGCGGTCGATCGCCACGTCGATGATCTGCGTGCGCAGTTCTTCCGACGTGCCCAGCGGCATGTAGGCGACCGACATCTTCTGCAGGTCGGGGATGTTCTTCTCGAGGTACTTGAGCGCGTCCTTCAGCTGCAGCGCGAACAGGCGGCGAAGGCCGGCGCGGTGCTTGGCGGCGGCCACGGCGGGCTCGTCGAACACCTCGATGGTCACGGCGTCGCCTTCGTCGCGCAGTGCCGGAAAGCCGATGAGCGATTGCGAGCCGCGCCGTACTTCCATCAGCTCGGGCAACTCACCGAAGGTCCAGGTCGTGTAGCGCTGGCCGGCGGGCAGCGCGGGCGTGGCCTTCTCGGGTGCGGCGCTCTTCGCCGGTGCCCGGCCTTCATTCGCAGGCGCAGCCTTGGTCGCCGGCGACGCCTTCACGTTGAGCCCCGCGAGCGCCTGGAAGGCGCCACGTGCCTGCGCACCCAGCTCGGCCTTCAGCGCGCCGAGGTTGCGGCCCATGCCGAGCTGGCGACCATGCTCGTCGACGACGCGCAGGTTCATGAACAGGTGCGGCTGCAGCATGTCGAGCTTGAAGTCGGCACGCTTCACGTCGATGCTGGTCAGGTCGCGCACGCGCTTGAGCAACACGTCGGTGAGCGAACCGGTGCCGAACAGCTCGGGCGCCGACAGCTCCTCGGCCAGCTTCGTGGCCGACTCGGGCAACGGCACCAGCCGCGAGCGCGGTCGCTGCGGCAGGCTCTTGAGCAATGCCTGGATCTTGTCCTTGAGCATGCCGGTCACCAGCCACTCGCAGCGCTCCTCGTTCACCTGGTTGAGCACGAACAGCGGCACGCTGACCGTGAGGCCGTCTTTCGCGTCGCTCGGCTCGTGCAGGTAGCTCGCAGCGCAGTCGACGCCGCCCAGGCGCAGCGTCGGCGGGAACGACTGCGTCGTGATGCCGGCTGCCTGGTGGCGCATCAGCTCGTCGCGCGTGAGGTACAGCAAACGCGGCTGGTCCTTCGAGGCGTGGCGGTACCAGCTCTCGAAGGTGATGCCGCTGGCCACGTCAGCCGGCAGCTGCGCGTCGTAGAAGGCGAAGATCAGTTCGTCGTCGACCAGCACGTCCTGCCGGCGCGCCTTGTGCTCCAGGCCTTCGACCTCGCGCACCAGCTTGCGGTTGGCCGTGAGGAAGGGAAATTTGCTCTCCCACTGACCGCCGACCAGTGCTTCGCGGATGAAGATCTCGCGCGCCGAGACCGGATCGACCTTGGTGAAGTCGACGCGCCGCCCGCTGTACACCACGAGGCCGTACAGCGTCGCGCGCTCCAGTGCCGAGACCTGCGCGCCCTTCTTCTCCCAGTGCGGGTCGAGCAGTTGCTTCTTCAGCAGGTGCCCCGCCACCTGTTCGAGCCACTGCGGCTCGATGTTGGCGATGCCGCGCCCGAACAGGCGCGTGGTCTCGACCAGTTCGGCCGCGACGATCCAGCGGCCGGGCTTCTTCTTCAGATGCGCGCCGGGATGCTTGTAGAACTTGATGCCGCGCGCGCCGAGATAGGCCTCGTCGTCCTCGAGCTTCCAGCCGATGTTGCCCAGCAGGCCGGCGAGCATCGACAGGTGCAGCGGGTCGTAGCCCGCGGGCTCCTTGTTGATGCGCCACTTGTGCTCGGTGACCACCGTGAGCAGCTGCGAATGGATGTCGCGCCACTCGCGCACGCGGCGGATGTTGATGAAGTTCTGGCGCAGCAACTGCTCGTACTGGCGGTTGCTGAGCTTGTGGGTGTCTCCGTGGCCGCCGCGCGCGTCGGCGATCCACTTCCACAACCGCAAGTAGCCGCTGAACTCGCTCTTCTCGTCGTCGAATTTCGAATGCGCCTGGTCGGCCTGCTGCTGCGCGTCCATGGGGCGGTCGCGCACGTCCTGCACGCTGAGCGCCGAGGCAATGATGAGCACTTCTTCGAGCGCACCGCGCGTGCGGGCTTCCAGAATCATGCGGCCCACGCGCGGGTCGAGCGGCAGCTTGGCCAGCTCGGCGCCGGTGGCCGTGAGTTCGTTGCCGTCGTCGACCGCGCCCAGTTCGTTGAGCAGTTGGTAGCCGTCCGCGATGGCGCGCGGCGACGGCGCTTCCAGGAACGGGAAGCGCGCCACGTCGCCCAGACGCAGCGACTTCATGCGCAGGATCACGCCCGCGAGCGACGAGCGCAGGATTTCCGGGTCGGTGAAGCGCGGGCGACCCGCGAAGTCCTTCTCGTCGTAGAGCCGGATGCAGATGCCGTTCGCCACGCGCCCGCATCGGCCCGCGCGCTGGTTGGCCGCGGCCTGGCTGATCGGCTCGACCAGCAGCTGCTCGACCTTGCTGCGGAAGCTGTAGCGCTTGACGCGCGCGGTGCCGGTGTCGATCACATAGCGGATGCCCGGCACGGTCAGCGAGGTCTCGGCCACGTTGGTGGCCAGCACGATGCGCCGACCGTTGTGGCTTTCGAAGATGCGATCCTGTTCAGGGCCCGAAAGCCGCGCGAACAGCGGCAGCACTTCGGCGCTGCGAAACAGCGGCTGGTGACTGACATGGCGGCGCAGGTGATCGGCTGCCTCGCGGATTTCGCGCTCGCCGGGCAGGAAGATCAGGATGTCGCCCGCGTTGTGCGGGTCGCGCCAGAGCTCGTCGACGGCGTCGGCAATCGCGTCGTTCAGGTCGTGCTCGCGCGATTCCTCGAAGGGGCGGTAGCGCTGCTCGACCGGGAAGGTGCGGCCCGACACCATGATCGTCGGCGCGGGGCCTTTCGCCGAAGCGAAGTGCTGCGCGAAGCGGTCGGCATCGATGGTGGCCGAGGTGACGATCACCTTCAGGTCGGGCCGGCGCGGAAGGATCTCGCGCAGGTAGCCCAGCAGGAAGTCGATGTTCAGCGAGCGCTCGTGGGCCTCGTCGATGATGAGCGTGTCGTAGGCCTTCAGCAGCGGATCGGTCTGCGTCTCGGCCAGCAGGATGCCGTCGGTCATCAGCTTCACCGAGGCATCGCGGCTCAGGCGATCCTGAAAGCGCACCTTGAAACCGACCACCTCGCCCAGTGGCGTCTTCAGTTCTTCAGCGATGCGCTTGGCCACCGAACTCGCGGCGATGCGGCGCGGCTGCGTGTGGCCGATGAGGCGGCCCTTGCCCGGCTCGGCGTTGAGCTTGCCGCGCCCGAGCGCCAGCGCGATCTTCGGCAACTGCGTGGTCTTGCCCGAGCCCGTCTCGCCGCAGACGATCACGACCTGGTGCGCCGCGATGGCGTCCATGATCTCCTCGCGCCGGCTGGAAACCGGGAGCGATTCTGGGAACTCGATGCGCAGGGGGGCGGAAGGTGTGAGGGTCGTCAAGGCAAGGCAGTCGTCGGTCGTTGCGCGCGTCGGCAGGCGGGCAAACCGCCAATTATCGCGGGGGCCCGCCGCTGTTGCATGGCATCCACAGCGAGGCCGCATGCAGCAGGTGGCGAAGAAAATTTCGTAAAGACTCTTTACTCTAACGCATGCCGCCGCTACGATCGCGGCCATGACCTCCTTCCTTGCCCCCCTCTCGATGCGCATCCGCTGCGCAAGCCACGTGTCCGCACGTGGCGGGGTCAAGGCGACCCGCCCGGCCTGACGAAGCCCGCGCGCCGGCTTCAGCTTCCTTCGCGGAACTGAACGCCCACCGCTCGCGCTTCACCTTCCCAGGTCGAAGCGCGCCAGCCTGACCCGCACAGCGCCTGCACCACCGCCCTCCTCGCCCTCCTTGCATGCGGCGAGGAGAAGCGGCCGCATTCCTGTTTCGTGTCCCTGAATCATTCGAAGAAAAAAGAACCTCATGTCGCATCCAGACATTTCCCGTGACCTGCACAGCACGCTGGCCGAGCGCACGCGCCACCTGCAGGCCATTGCCCATTCGCTGAAGGCCGAGCTGTTCGGCATCGACGAGATCATCGATCGCGTGATCGATTCGCTGCGCGCCTGGTACGTGCTGCCGCAGCTCATCAACCGCCCGGTCGTCATCTGCCTGTGGGGCCTGACCGGCACCGGCAAGACGCAGCTCGTGCGCCGGCTGGCGCAGCACCTGGGCTTTTACGACCGCTTCATCGAAGTGCAGATGGACGGCTTCAGCCACGGCTCGGGCCACCGCAGCGCGGGTTCGATCTCTGCCATGCTGGCCGAGTCGGGCATCGCCGAGGGCGCGCCCGGCATCCTCGTGCTGGACGAGTTCCAGCGCTTTCGCACCGTGGACGCCAGCGGCAAGGAAGCGCGCGTGGAGCGCTATCAGGACGTGTGGGCGCTGCTGTCCGACGGCCGCCTGCCGCCGTCGCTCTCCGTGCTCGGCGAGATCGAGTCCTCGCTGGCCTGGGCCGAGTACGACCAGGACCGCCGTGCCGACGACGACGATGAAGAAGACGACGAGGACGGTGCCAAGACCGGCCAGACTGGCAAAGCCAAGCGCAAGCGCCGCCTGCAGCTCTCGCCCTGGGAAGCGCAGGAGTTCAAGCGCTGCCTGAAGCTGCGCGAATCGCTGCTGGAAATCATGACCTGGAAGCCCGACGAGATCCAGGCGCGGCTGCGCGCCTTCCGCGCCTCGCAGGACAACTGGGAAACCGACTACTCGAAGCTGCTCGTCTTCGTCTCGGGCAACCTCGACGAGATGTACGCCGAGACCGCCAAGCGGGTGGAAGACTGCGACACCGACGCCGACATCTTCCATGCGCTGACGAAGAAGCTCTCGCTCATCGATGTGAAGAAGGCGCTGGCCGAGCGCTTCAAGCCCGAGCAGATCGCGCGCCTGGGCAACAACCACGTGATCTACCCGTCGTTCAGCCGGGCGACCTACGTGCGACTGATCCTGTCGATCTGCGACCGCTACGTGAGCGAGATCCAGGAAAGCTCGGGCGTGCGCTTCGTGCTCGATGCGAGCGTGTACGAGCAGATCTACGCCAACGCCGTGTTTCCGGCGCAGGGCACGCGCCCGCTGTTCTCCTCGATCCACGCGATCCTGAGCGCGACGCTGGTCAACGCCGCGCTGTGGGCGCTCGAACAGGGCGCCACCGGCAGCGAACCCGTGTGGCTGATGCTCGACCCCGGCGAGGTCACGCCCGGTGGCCCGCGCCTGGTTGCGCGCTTCCGGCTGGCGCGGCGCGAGTTCCCGGTGGCGCTGGAGCTGAATCGCCTCAAGCAGCGCGCCAACGCCGACTTCCGTGCGCTGCTCGCGGTGCACGAGGCCGGCCACGGGCTGGTGTACGCCCTGCTCTTCGGCCGCGCGCCGCAGGAGATCCGCATCAACGTGGCCTCATTCGAGGGCGGCTACAACAGCTACGTGAAGCGCAAGGCATGGTCCAAGCGCAACCTGCTCGACAGCGTCTGCGTAAGCCTGGCGGGCCGCGCGGCCGAGCGGCTGGTGTTCGGCGAATCGGGCTGCACCACCGGCGCCGAACGCGACCTGATGCAGGCCACCGCGACGGCAGCGCGCCACGTGCGGCACCTGGGCTTCGGCACCCGATGGAGCCGCACCGACGTGACGACCGACTCGAACGACAACCTCAACACCGACGTGGCCGCCACCAACCGCGAGATCGAGGCCATCCTGGCGCGCGAACACACCCGCGCACTGGGCCTGCTCGAAGCGCACGCGGGCGCCTTCATGGCGGTGGTCGATGCGCTGATGGCGCACGGCTCGATCGCCCCGGAAGAACTCGCCGAACTGCTCGGACTGCCGCTGGCGCCGGTCACGCCGACGGGTTCGGCCGAGGCGGCGGTCGAGCCGCTGGACGCCTACGCCGACCAACTGAAGGCCTTCAAGGCCCGCGGCACACCCGCCGCGGTCGGGGCCGGTCGATTGCTGCGCGCCTTGGCATGACGCGCTGCACCAAAACCTTGCCAAGAATGCACAATCACGCCCCATGTCCACCGTCTTCAATTTCACCTTCGTGCCCTGGTTCCGCTCGGTCGCGCCTTACATCCACACGCACCGCGGCAAGACCTTCGTGGTCGCGCTCGCGGGCGAGGCCATCGCCGCGGGCAAGCTGCAGAACATCGCGCAGGACCTGGCCCTGATCCAGAGCATGGGCGTCAAGATCGTGCTGGTGCACGGCTTCCGACCGCAGGTCAACGAGCAACTGGCGGCCAAGGGCCACGAGGCGAAGTACTCGCACGGCATCCGCATCACCGACGCCGTGGCACTCGACTCGGCGCAGGAGGCTGCTGGCCAGCTGCGCTACGAGATCGAGGCCGCCTTCAGCCAGGGCCTGCCGAACACGCCGATGGCCGGTTCGACGGTGCGCGTGATCTCGGGCAACTTCATCACCGCGCGCCCCGTGGGCGTGGTCGACGGGGTGGACTTCAAGCATTCGGGGCTGGTGCGCAAGGTGGACGCGGCCGGCATCCGCCGCACGCTCGACTTCGGCGCGATGGTGCTGATGTCGCCCTTCGGCTTCTCGCCGACCGGGGAAGCCTTCAACCTGACGATGGAAGAGGTCGCAACCAGCGTGGCCATCTCGATCCAGGCCGACAAGCTGATCTTCCTGACCGAAGTTCCGGGCATCCGCGTGGACAGCGAACTGCCCGAGAGCGAGGACAACCCGATCGACACCGAGCTGCCGCTGGCCGCCGCCGAAAAGCTGCTGGCCTCGCTGCCGCCTGCGCAGAAGCCGACCGACACCGCCTTCTACCTGCAGCACTGCGTGAAGGCCTGCAAGGCCGGCGTGGAGCGCAACCACATCCTGCCGTTTGCGCTCGACGGCTCGCTGCTGCTCGAGATCTACGTGCACGACGGCGTCGGCACCATGGTGATCGACGAGAAACTCGAGAGCCTGCGCGAGGCCACGGTGGACGACATCGGCGGCATCCTGCAGCTGATCGAGCCCTTCGAACGCGACGGCACGCTGGTCAAGCGCGACCGCACCGAGATCGAGCGCGACGTGGGCCACTACACCGTGATCGAGCACGATGGCGTGATCTTCGGCTGCGCGGCGCTGTATCCGTACCCCGAGGGGAAAACCGCCGAAATGGCCGCGCTCACGGTGTCGCCGCAGACGCAGTCGCAAGGCGACGGCGAGCGCATCCTCAAGCGCATCGAGCACCGCGCTAAGGCCATGGGGCTGGAAAGCATCTTCGTGCTCACCACGGTCACGATGCACTGGTTCCTCAAGCGCGGCTTCCAGCAGGTCAACCCCGACTGGCTGCCCGAGGCGCGCAAGCGCAAGTACAACTGGGACCGCAAGAGCCAGGTGCTGGTCAAGAAGATCTGATCCCTGCTGGCTGCTGAACCCCGTTCGCCAAGGAGATCCCGATGACGCTCACCACCGCCCTGTTATTCTGCGTCGTCGCCCTCGCGGCGATCGCCACGCCCGGCCCTACCGTGCTGCTGGCGCTGAGCAACGGCTCGCGCCACGGCGTGCGCCGGGCGCTGCCGGGCATGCTCGGCGCGGTGCTGTCCGATTTCGTGCTGGTGGGGGCCGTGGCACTCGGCCTGGGTGCGCTGCTGGCGGCCTCGGAGTTCTGGTTCTCGATGCTGAAATGGGTCGGCGCGGCCTACCTTGCCTGGCTCGGGCTGCGCATGCTGCGCTCGCGCGGCGGCTTCGAGCTGCCGGAGGCCGACGCGGCTTTCACCGCCAACGCCGGTGAAAGCCGCCGCATCTTCTTCAAGTCGTTCCTGGTGGCCGTGACCAACCCCAAGGGCTACCTGTTCTGCTCGGCGCTGATGCCGCAGTTCATCGACCCGACCGCCGCCCAGGCGCCGCAGTACCTGGTGATCGGGCTGCTGTTCGCCGGGCTCGACATGCTCGTGATGCTGGGTTACGCCTTCGTCGGCGCCCGCGCGGTGCGGCTGCTCACGCAATCGGCCACGCGCTGGATCGACCGCACCTGCGGCGCGATGCTGCTGGCCCTGGCCGGTTCTCTCGCGTTTTATCGGCGCGGCAGCACCTGATCCGGTTCCGTACGCCCCCGGCGGGTGGCGCAGGTCGCCGATAATCCCACCCCATGAACCCCCTGCTTTCCAAGCTCCAGCCCTACCCCTTCGAGCGGCTGAAGCGCCTGTTCGCCGGCGTCACCCCGAACCCTGACTTCGCGCCCATCAGCCTGGGCATCGGCGAGCCCAAGCACGCCACGCCGGGCTTCATCAAGGACGCCCTGAGTGCCGGCCTCGGCGCGCTCGCCGCCTACCCCGCCACCGCGGGCGATCTGACGCTGCGCACCTCGTTCACCGACTGGCTGCAGCGTCGCTACAGCCTGGTGCTTGATCCGGCCACGCAGGTGCTGCCGGTCAACGGCTCGCGCGAGGCGCTGTTCTCGCTCGCCCAGACCGTGGTCGACGCCAGCAACGCCGGTCCGAAGCCGGTGGTGATGTCGCCCAATCCGTTCTATCAAATCTACGAGGGCGCCGCGCTGCTCTCGGGCGCCGAGCCGTACTACGTGCCGAGCGTGCCCGCGCGCAACTTCGCGGTCGACTGGGACAGCGTGCCCGATGCCGTGTGGGTCCGCACCCAGCTCGTGTTCGTCTGCTCGCCCGGCAACCCCACGGGCGCCGTGATGTCGCTGGACGAGTGGAAGAAGCTCTTCGCGCTGTCCGATCGCCACGGCTTCGTGATCGCCGCCGACGAGTGCTACAGCGAGATCTACTTCCGCGACGAGCCGCCGCTGAGCGGCCTGGAAGCCTCGGCCAAGCTCGGCCGCCCCGACTTCAAGAACCTGATCGCGCTCACCTCGCTGTCCAAGCGCAGCAACGTGCCCGGCCTGCGCAGCGGCTTCGTGGCCGGCGACGCGGCCCTCATCAAGGGCTTCCTGCTGTACCGCACCTACCACGGCAGCGCCATGAGCGGCGCCGTGGCCGCCGCCAGCATCGCGGCCTGGGGCGACGAGTCGCACGTGGTCGACAACCGCGCCCAGTACCGCGCCAAGTTCGCGGCCGTCACGCCGCTGCTCGAACCCGTGCTCGACGTGCGGCTGCCCGACGCCAGCTTCTACCTCTGGGCCGGCGTGCCCGAAGTGTGGGCTGGCGACGACGAAGCCTTCGCCCGCGATCTCTACGCTCAATACAATGTGACGGTTCTGCCGGGGAGCTATCTGGCGCGCGAGACCGACCACAGCGCCAACCCCGGCCGGGGCCGCATCCGCATGGCGCTGGTGGCTGAAACGGCCGAGTGCGTCGAAGCCGCCCAGCGCATCGTCCGTTTCGTCAAGGACGGCCGCCGCTAAGC
>NZ_QXMN01000122.1:0-2842 GCF_003581445.1 Acidovorax cavernicola
GGTTTAGCCCTTGGCGGGCTCAGCCACGCTGCTGGCTTCCCTGCCAAGCCAATCACCATCGTTGTGGCCTTTCCCGCCGGTGGCGACACTGATGTGTTGGCTCGCATACTGGCCGAAAAGCTCACCCCACGCCTGGGTCAGCCGGTGATCGTGGAAAATCGCACAGGTGGTTCGGGTGTGATAGGCGCCACCTTTGTGGCCCGCTCGCAACCTGACGGCCACACCCTGCTGCTGGCGCCCAACACCATCGCGATCACGCCGCACGTATTGCAAACCTCTGCTGCGAAGATCAATCCGGCGCAAGACCTCACTCCGATTACACAGCTGGCCAGTCAGTCCTTGTTTGTCGTGGTGGAGAAATCCACTGGCGTGAATAGCATCAGGGAACTGATTGCCGACAACAAAGCCGGCAAGGTGAAAACCTATGCGAGCCCCGGCTCGGGTACACCCATGCACATATTGGCCGAGCTATTCGACAAGGCTGCCGGTACCAAATTCCAGCAGATTCCTTATCGTGGCAGCGCGCCTGCCATTGCAGACCTGGTTGGTAAACATGTCCCTCTCATGTACTCCACTCTGGGGCCAATGGAACAGCACTTGAAAGCCGGCAGCCTTAAAGCGTTGGCCGTGGCGGATGCCGTGCGCTCCCCCTTCCTGTCCCAGGTACCGAGCCTTGCCGAACTGGGCTATCCCAGCGCTCAAGTCGGAGCTTGGCAAGCTTTGTTCGGCCCCAAGAATATGCCGGCCGACGTGGTCGAGACCATCAGCAAGCACTGCAACGAAATTTTGAAGATGCCCGAGGTCGTCGAACGCATGACCACCATGTCGATACAGGCCAAAGGCGGGACGCCAGCACAGATGCAGGCATTGGCCCAGAGCGATTACGAAAAATACGGCAAGCTCGTCAAGGAATTCAATATTCGTGCCGACTGATATCGGCAGTCAGTGAACACGTTTGTATCTCAGAACTCAGTAAATTCATGAGCTCAATGACCTCGATAGATATCGACGCGCTTGATCCACAGCCACCGCTGCCCATGCAGGCGGCAATGGACTATGCCAATACCACCTTGGGCTGGGCCCGGCAGGCCCCAGACTCTCTGATCCTGGCGCGTAATGTGGCCTATGGTGCAGATCCTGCGCAAAACTATGACGTTTTTGGTGACCCGAAGCATCACCAGCAGCCGGCCGTGATTTTCCTGCATGGCGGCGGCTGGACCCATGGCTACAAGGAATGGTGTGCTTTCATGGCCGAACCTGTGGCACAACTCGGCATGCGCCTGGTTACGCCGAACTACAGGCTGGCACCGCAACATCGTTTTCCTGCGGCATATGAGGATTGCCTGGCGATCCTTTATCATTTTTACGAGCATGCCGCGCAATTCGGAACCGACCCATCTCGCCTTTATCTTGCGGGGCACTCTGCGGGCGGTCATTTGGCCCTGCTTACAGCCTTGCGTCGTGCCGAGGTCGGTATTCCAAATGACGCCATTCGCGGTTGCCTGTCCATTAGCGGTGTTTTGGATTTACACCATCCAGAGCCAGCGCCAGGAAGCCTAGAAGAAGCCGTTTACGCCAAGGTGCTGCGCGAGCCGCTTGACGACGCACCAATGAGTCCCTTGAGTTGGGGAGCCGGCAACACCTTGCCAGTGTTGCTCAGCTATGGTGAGCACGATACTGCCCGTGTACGGCGCTCCAACCAGCGCATGGCAGCTATGCTTGCGCTGCAACCCGCTGAAATGCAGTTGCATTGTGAGCCGGGATTGGATCACTTTGCGACGCACCTCAGCCTACGCGACGGACGAGCTCCCTGGTATGAACGACTTGCTCGTTTGGTAGGAGCGGACTGCCCCTAGCCAGGTAGACAAACCCGGTTTATCTAGGGACTGCCCGGTCAGATTCACTTGGGCAGCAGCACCTTGTCGATCACATGGATCACGCCGTTGGACTGGTAGACATCGGCAATCGTCACCGTGGCCATGCCGCCCTTTTCATCGCTGAGCATGATCTTGGCGCCATTGGACTTGGCCATCAGGGTGCCGCCGCTGACGGTCTTGATGCTGGCCATGCCCTTGCCGTCCTTGATCATCTTCGCGAGGGCTGCGGCATCCCATTTGCCGGCCACCACGTGGTAGGTCAGGACCGTGGTCAACGTGGCCTTGTTCTCGGGCTTGAGCAGGGTGTCCACGGTGCCGGCCGGCAGCGCCGCGAAGGCGGCGTTGGTGGGCGCGAACACCGTGAACGGGCCCGGGCCCTTGAGCGTATCGACCAGTCCGGCGGCCTTGACGGCCGCAACCAAGGTCGTGTGGTCCTTGGAGTTGACTGCGTTGTCGATGATGTCCTTGGTGGGCAGCATGGCAGCGCCGCCGACCATCACATCCGCCATGGCGGTCACGGACGTGGCGGACATCACGAAGGCGATACTGAACGCGGCCATCTTGCGGGTGGTGTGGGTCGATGTCATGGAAGGCTCCTTGAAGTTGAATGAACAGCCAAAACGCTTCGGCTGACATGAATACGCAGGAGCCCCTGCCTTTGGATTCAAGAATTTTGCGATGGCCGCGCGCCTCGTCCATGACGCGCAGGAATCCCGCGGGGGTTACGCATCTGGAAAAAATGCGCACCCGATCGACTCGCTCACTGCATACCCCATGGCTGCAAGAGGTGCAGCCTTCAGCCCCGGCGCTTCATGTCGGCACACGCGAGGCCGAAAATCACCAAGCCACCCAGTGCGAGCAGCATGCCGACCCAGCCGGTGGATTCCCAGCCCAGGCCCATCGAGATGGTGATGCCGCCCAGCCACGCGCCCAGCGCATTGGCCAGGTTGAAGGCCGAATGGGTG
>NZ_QXMN01000123.1:0-2828 GCF_003581445.1 Acidovorax cavernicola
GTTCCCGGGCGATGTCCGGGGCCAGCGCGTCGTGCACCTGAGCCGCTATACCGGTGATGTGCTTTCCGACGTCGGCTACCGCAACTACGGCGCCGCGGGCCGTGCCATCGAATGGGGCATCAACATCCATACGGGGCTGCAGTTCGGCTGGATCAATCAGCTGGTGATGCTGGCCGCCTGCCTTGCCATCATCGCCCTGGCGTTTTCCGCCGCGGTGATGTGGTGGAAGCGGCGGCCCCGGGGCCGACTCGCGGCGCCGCCGCGGCGCTCGGGCGACCGCGCTGCGCTGGGCGCGGTCGCCGTGGCGGCAGTCCTCGGTCTTCTCTATCCGCTGCTCGGTGCTTCGATGCTGGTCGCGCTGCTCGTCGACGCACTGCTGCCGCAGCGCTGGCACGAGCGCCTGGGCCTCTGAGCCAGCGTCTCAGGACGCCGGGCCTTGCAGCGACCGCAGCAGGACCTTGAGCGTCTCGAGCGACTGCGGCGCCATGGGCCAGGCCGAGGGCGCGCGCGTCGCGCCGCAGTCCATGTCCATCAGCCGCAGCGCGGTCTTCACCACCGTCACATTGGCGCCGTTGCTCTCCTGCGCGCGCAGCTCTTCGAACGGCAGCATTTGCTCTATCAGTTGGCGTGCCGTCGCATAGTCGCTGTTCTCCAGCGCGGCATGGATGGCCATCGAGCGCTCGGGCAGGACGTTGATCAGGCCCGACGTGAAGCCGCGTGCGCCGGCGGCGTACGAGACCGGCGCCCAGGTTTCGGCGAGGCCGCCGACCCAGGCGAGGTCCAGGTCCCGGGTGCGGCGTATCGCTTCGGCGAGCAGCAAGGGCGTGGGCGATGCCCATTTGACGCCGATCACGCCGGGAATGCGGCACAGCGCTTCGATGGCGGCCATGCCTATCGATTCGTTGCGCAGATACAGCACCAGCGGCAGGCCGGGCGCGGCTTCGGCGATGCGCTGTACATACGCCACCACGCCGCGCGGCGACACGAACGGGTCGGGCGGCTGGTGCACCATCAGCGCATCGGCGCCCGCGGCCTGCGACGCCGCGGCCAGATCGCAGGCTTCGCCCACGCTGCGGCCCACGCCGCCGAGCAGCGGCACGCGGCCGGCGACGAGTTTTGCCGCGGCCTGGACCATGGCTTCGGTTTCGCTGTAGCGCAGGCCGTAGTACTCGCTGGTATTGCCGTTCGCGACCAGCACATGCACGCCGGCGCCGATCGCCTTGTCGATGATGGGCGCGAGGCGCTGGGGCACGATCCTGTCCTGGGCGTCGAACGGCGTGACCAGAATGCCGGAAATGCCGTTCAAGGCCCGGCGGACTTCAGAGGGGGTGAATCGTGACATGGGTGCTCCTGCTGGATTTAGAACATGTGGCGCATGCCGATGCCGAAGGCCTTCACGTCCTGGCCGGCGACGGCGGGCGCGGAGTCCTGGCTGATAGGGAACAGCATGGTGGTCGAGCGGCTGCCGTTCTTGAGCTGGGCGAACGTGCCGTAGATCTGGGTGCGCTTGGACAGGAAGTGCGCATAGCCCAGCGCCACGCGCTGCGCGCTGGCATCGCCGGGCCGGGACCAGCGGCCCAGCGCGAGCCGGAACTCGCCCGAACCGAAGGGGATGGCAGCGCTGGCGTTGGCGGAGTTGGCGTCGGCCAGGCCCGGTATCTGGTTGCGCTGGTAGTAGCCGTGCACGCGCACCAGGCCGAAGTTGTAGGCGCCGCCTATGCCCAGCGTCTTGGCGCGCACCGCGGGCGCGGCCAGGCCGACTGTCGGGCCCGCGATCTGCGCGCTGTCGAACGCCAGGCCCAGGAACGCCGGGCCGCTGGTGTAGTCGAGCGCGAGCGCATAGTTGCGGCCCGTGGCCGCGCCTTCGGCGGCCTGCACATAGGCGCGGCCGAACACGTTGCCTATCCTGGGGCTGATGTACTGCACGGCGTTGTCGAACTTGAAGGTGTTGCCGCGGTTGTTCGCGCCCTGCAGCAGCGTCTGCACCGCGCCGAGCTGGGCGCGGCCGAACGCATCGGCCTTGCCCGAAATCCAGACCGACGGGCCCCACATCGAGCCCAGCTGCAGCGTTCCCAGCCGGCGGTCGGACAGGCCCACATAGGCTTCTCGGTTGAAGAAGGCCGTGCTGCTGGCGCCGCTCGACAGGTCGACCTGGCTCTCGAGCTTGAACGTGGCGCTCAAGCCCCCGCCCAGATCCTCGTTGCCGCGCAGGCCGAAGTAGCTGGTGTCCGAAGACAGCGTCCATTGGTTGGCGCCGGGGTTGGAGCGCGACTGGTGGTACACGCCCGCATCGGCGCGGCCGTAGGCGGTGACGTTCGACTGCGCGAACGCGGCAGCGGAACAGGCAAGCAGCGCGCCCAGGGCGACGCTTTTCTGGATCTTGTGGCTCATTTTTATGTCTCCTCTGTTGAAATCGGGCATGGCTGCGCCCAGCCGTCATCGCGGCTTTGTTGAGGGGCGCAGCGGGGCAGGGCCGGCGAGCGCCGGCCCGGTTACGGGTCTTTAAGCGGCAGTGCTGCGGCGCGTGGTGGCCGCGGGGTCGCGCTTGACGCGGGGCGCCAGCGAGGTGCCCAGGCCCGGCTTGTCGGGGCGCAGCAGGTAGCCGTTTTCGAGCACCGGCAGTTCGGTGACCAGGTCCTTGTAGAAGGTGCTCAGGAACGCGCGCACCACTTCCTGGAAGATCGCGTTCGGCGAAGCCAGTCCCAGGTGCAGCGAAGCCATGAGCACGACCGGGCCGGTGCAGTCATGCGGCGCGATCGGCTTCTGGTAGGCGTCGGCCAGACTCGCGATCTTGCGCGCTTCGGTGATGCCGCCGCACCATGAAAGAT
>NZ_QXMN01000037.1:0-60253 GCF_003581445.1 Acidovorax cavernicola
TGCCGTTCCTGGGCGTGCTGCTGCTGGTCTACGCGGTCTGGTTCCGGCGCCGCTAGCCGCGCGCCACTAGCCGCGCGCCGCTTGCCGCGCGCCACTGGCGGTATACAGTTGAATGACCATGCCACAGCAACTCTGGGACATCTCCCCCCCGATCCACGACGCGAGCCCGGTATTCCCGGGCGACACGCCCTACAGCCAGCAATGGTGCGCGACGATCTCGCCCGGCTGCCCGGTCAACGTGAGCGCGATCACGCTGTCGCCGCATGTGGGCACCCATGCCGACGCGCCGCTGCACTACGCGCCCGAAGGCCAGACCATCGGCCACGTCGACCTCACGCCTTTCATCGGCCCCTGCCGCGTGATCCATGCGATTGGCCGCGGCCCGCTCGTCACCTGGGAACACATCGCGCACGCCGTGACCGACACGCTGCCCGCACGCGTGCTGGTGCGCACCTACCAGGCCATGCCGGTCGATCGCTGGGACCCGCAGCTCGCGGCCTACGAGCCGGCCACCGTCGAGCGCCTGGCGGCCATGGGTGTGAAGCTCATCGGCATCGACACCGCCAGCATCGACCCGGCCGACAGCAAGACGCTCGACAGCCACCAGCGCATCCGCCACCTCGACCTGCGCGTGCTCGAGAACCTCGTGCTCGACGAGGTGCCCGAGGGCGACTACGAACTCATCGCGCTGCCGCTCAAGCTGACGAGCGCCGATGCCTCCCCCGTGCGCGCCGTGCTGCGCGAACTTCCCCGCTGAAACCATCCCTTCCATGACGACGACCCTTGCCGACTGCCGCGCGCTCGACGCGCAAGACCCGCTGCGCGCCCTGCGCGACCAATTCACCCTGCCCGAGGGCGTGCTCTACCTCGACGGCAATTCCCTCGGCGTGCTGCCCAAGGCCGCGCCCGCGCGCATCGCCGAAGTGGTGACCAAGGAATGGGGCGAAGGCCTGATCCGCTCCTGGAATACCGCGAGCTGGTTCGACCTGCCGCAGCGCCTGGGCGACAAGGTGGCGCGGCTCATCGGCGCCGCGCCCGGCGAGGTGGTGTGCACCGACAGCACCTCGGTCAATCTCTACAAGGTGCTGTTCGCCGCACTCTCGCAGCAGAAGGCCAGCGGCCGCAAGCTCGTCGTGAGCGAACGCAGCAACTTCCCGACCGACCTGTACATCGCCGAATCGCTGTGCCGCGAACGCGGCTTCACGCTGAAGCTCATCGACGCGAGCGAACTGCAGGGCCCGAACTCTGCGCTGACCGACGAAGTCGCCGTGCTGATGCTCACGCACGTCAACTACCGCACCGGTGCCATGCACGACATGAAGGCCGTCACCGCGGCCGCGCACGCCGTGGGTGCGCTCACCGTGTGGGACCTTGCACACAGCGCGGGCGCCGTGCCCGTGGCGCTGAACGACAGCAACGCCGACTACGCCATCGGCTGCGGCTACAAGTACCTCAACGGCGGTCCCGGCGCGCCGGCCTTCGCGTGGGTGAACACGAAGCACGCGGGCCAGTTCGAGCAGCCGCTGTCGGGCTGGTGGGGCCATGCGGCGCCCTTCGAGTTCACGCCGCACTACCGCCCCGCCCCCGGCGTCGGCCGCTACCTGTGCGGCACGCAGCCGGTCATCGCGCTGGCCGGACTCGAATGCGGCCTGGACACCGTGCTCGCCGCCGAAGCCTTCAACGGCACGGGCGGAGCGATGGCCGCGCTGCGCACCAAGTCGCTCGCGCTGACCGACCTGTTCATCCGCCTGATCGAAGAACGCTGCGCAGGCCAGGGCCTTTCGCTCGTCACGCCGCGCGACCACGCGCTGCGCGGTTCGCAGGTGTGCCTGAGCCGCCAGAACCTGGAAGAGCCGCAAAGCGGCTCAGGCGCCTACGCCATCGTGCAGGCCCTGATCGCACGCGGCGTGATCGGCGACTACCGCGCCGGCGATTCGCAGATGCCCGACATCCTGCGCTTCGGCTTCACGCCGCTGTACCTCGGCTTCGAGGACGTGTGGAATGCTGTCGAGCACTTCGTGCAGGTGCTCGAAACCGGCGAATGGCGACGCGCCGAATTCAACCGCAAGAACGCAGTGACATGAGCACCGACAACGACAACAACAAGACCCCCGAAAGCATCGTCCACGAGGAAAAGGCGCAGCTGGATTTCAGCGCGTCGATGAGCTACGGCGACTACCTGCACCTGGACGAGATCCTCAACGCGCAGCATCCGCTGTCGCCCGCGCACGACGAGATGCTCTTCATCGTGCAGCACCAGACCAGCGAACTCTGGATGAAGCTCATGCTGCACGAGCTGCACGCCGCCGTGCGTTGCATCGCGCAGGAGCAGCTGCCCGACGCCTTCAAGATGCTCGCGCGCGTGAGCCGCATCATGGAACAGCTGGTGAGCGCGTGGACCGTGCTCTCGACCATGACGCCGCCCGAGTACACGGCCATGCGCCCCTACCTCGCCAACTCCAGCGGCTTCCAGAGTGCGCAGTACCGCTGCATCGAATTCCTGCTGGGCAACAAGAATGCCGCCATGCTCAAGCCGCACGCGCACCGCGCCGACCTGCTCGCACAGGTGGATGCAGCCTACCGCGCGCCCTCGCTGTACGACGAATCGCTGCGCCTGCTCGCGCGCCACGGCCTGCCCGTGCCCGCCGACCGGCTGGAGCGCGACTGGACCCAGCCCTATGAATCGAGCGACGGCGTCGAGGCCGCCTGGCTCGCGGTCTACCGCAACCCGCACGACCACTGGGACCTGTACCAGCTCGGCGAAAAGCTCACCGACCTCGAAGACGCCTTCCGCCTCTGGCGCTTCCGCCACGTGACCACGGTCGAGCGCGTGATCGGCTTCAAGCGCGGCACCGGCGGCACGGGCGGCGTGAGCTACCTGCGCAAGATGCTCGACGTGGTGCTGTTCCCCGAAATCTGGAAGCTGCGCACCGACCTCTGACGCGACACGCGGGTTCGCAACGGCCCCGGGCGAACGAGGGTTGCTCCATTGGCGCAAACCGCTACATTTTGGAGAACACGGAGGCTGCTGCCATGAACAACAACACCTCGTTCTCTGCCGAAGAGCTCTCCATCCTGCGCGAACACGGCGTGGTGCTGTTCGCGCAGCGCGTGATCTTCGATGCGCAGCCGCCCATGCCCGCGCAGCAGATCGCGGCCGTGCAGGCGCTGTGCGCCGGTCCGCTGCCCGAGGCGCTCGTCGCGCTGTGGCAGCACACGGCGGGCGGACGCCTCGACTACGACCTCGCCCTGCCGATGAACGGCAACGTCGAGGGCATCAGCTGGTCGGAGCTGTTCTGGGACGGCAGCGACGGCTACCGCGACCTGCAAGGCTGGATCGAACACGAACAGGAGCTCGCCGAAGAAGCCGCCGAAGACGGCGGCACGCCCTGGAGTGGCAAGCTCACGCACCTGCCCATCGGCGGCTTCGAATACTGCGACCGCATCTACGCCGTGGTGGAACCCGGCGACGCACACGGCCAGGTGATCGCATGGAAGCAGGGCCTGCCGCCGGCCTGGACCCACGCGCTGCACGAAGACGGCCTGAGCCCCATCGCCGCCGACCTGTACGGCGCCTTCGCGGCACTGCACCTGGACGAAGACCCGCTGGCCCCCACGAGCGACTACTTCTCGGGGCAGGCGCTGCTCGCCTACCTCGACGACCGCCACGAAGGGTACGGGCTGGACCTCGACCTGATGGACAAGCTGGTCACCTTCTATTGCCGCGCGATGGTCGACTGGCGCACCCCGCTCGCCGACGGCACGCTGCGCCATCACCCGGCACTCGCACGCGCGGCCCTGCGTCATGCCATCGCCACCGACGACGCCGCGCTGGTCGCCGAACTCGCCGCTGCGGGCCTGAACTTCGAAGGCCCGCAGCAAGGCAGCGCGCTCGCCACCGACGTGGCCGTGGGACACAGCGCCTTCGCGGCGGCGGCAGCGCTGGTGCGCGCGGGCGCACCGGTGGCGCCCGACGTGCTGCGCAACATCGACGGCCAGATCTCGCCCGAACTCACGCAAGCCCTGCTGGACAACGGCGCCGAGCCCACCGTGGCAGCCATCGTGAAATGCGCGGCCTGCGGCGCCCCCGCCAGCGCACACCTGATCGCCGACGCCTGCACGCGGCTCGGCATCGACGTGCCGCCGGCCTTCGTGTCTGACCGCGACGCGACACTGCTCGAGCTGGAAACCACGCTCGCGCAGATGCGCGACGGGACGCATGGGCACTACCTCGGACAGGAAGGACTGGCCGAGCGCATCGAGCATCTGCAGACGTTCAGGCTCTGAGGTCATGCAGGGCGACGGTCCCTGAATCAGCCCCCGTACAACCAGGGCTGGTCCAGCAGCCGGGATCCCAACACCCGCATCGCCATGTCGCGCCCGAAGCGCACGACACCCGTGGCATGGAAGATCTCGCCATTGCGACGCGCCCGTGCCTGCACCTGCGCGTTGCGTTCCCAGCGCGCCTCGGCATAGCGCGCGAACGCAGCCGGCACCCCGGCCGCCGAGGTATCGCCCAAGGCTTGTGCCAGGGCGATCGCATCCTCGATCGCCATGCCCGCGCCTTGCGCAAGGTACGGCACCATCGGATGCGCGGCATCGCCCACCAGCGCCACGCGTTCGTGCGCCATGTCGCCCGGCCCCGCCACGGGGGCGCGATCGCTCAGCGTCCACGCACGCCAGCCCGGCATCGCATCGAGCAGTGACTGAAGACTCGCGCAGCTGCGCCCCATGGCCTGCTTCAGCGCCGCGAGGCTGCTGGCCTGGTCCCAATCGCGCGCGTCACCGGCCGGTGCGGATTCGGCGATCACGACCACGTTGAGGGCATCGCCCGCGCGCACCGGGTACGCGACCGCGTGCAGGCGCGGCCCAAGCCAGACATCGACGCGCGTGCGGCGCAGCGCGGCAGGCAGATCGGACTGGCGCACCAGCGCACGCCACGCCGTGTGGCCCGTCACGCGCGGCGGCGCCTCGGCGGAAGCGGATTCGAGCTGTGCGCGCACCAGGCTCCAGAGGCCATCGGCGCCCACCAGCGCCTCGCCCTCCCAGGCGCGCGCGTCGGTGCTCGAGACACAGACCAGGTCGTCGCTGGTCTCGACCTCGCGGATGCGCGCAGCCGTGACCAGCGAACCCGTGCCCTGCGCACGCACGGCCTCGAGCAGCAAGGTATGCAGGTCGGCCCGGTGCACGCAGCAGTAAGGCGCGCCGTAGCGCTGCTGCACGGCGTCGCCCAGCGGCATGCGGGCCAGTTCGGCGCCGCTGCCGGCGCTGTGGACCACCAGCGCATCGGGGCGCGCTGCAATCGCTGCAAGGCCGCGGCCGAGGTCGAGCTGTTGAAGGCGGCGGGTGGCGTTGGGGCCGAGCTGCACGCCGGCACCGATCTCGCCGAAATCGGCGGCCTGTTCGAAAACGTCGGCGCGGTGGTGGGCGCGGGACAGCGCCAGCGCCGTGGCCAGCCCCCCGATCCCGCCCCCGGCGACGAGGATGTGCGCGGGCATCGGACTCAGCGTCCGGCGGGCGTGGAAGTCAGCGTGGGGCTGTGGCTGTCGGCCGGGTCGGCGCCAGCGGGTTTCTTGGGAGCGCAGCTGCCGCAGCTGTCGCACGAGCCGCAGCCCGAGGTCTTGGCCAGCGAGGCTGCGAGTTGATCGGCGCGGGTCTGATCGATGAGGCCCGTGCGCTGCGTGCCAGCCGCCAGCTTGCGCGCCGCGCCGCGGCGCCAGCCGGCGGGCATCCAGCGCCAGACCGCGTAGAGCGCGGCGGCCGCGACGATCAATCCGACGATCAGTTGCTGTGTCATGTCTTCTTCAAACCTTTCCCTGGCGTTTTACCCCGCACCGAATGCGAGTGCAATGCGGTAGGTCAAGAAGCATGCCACGTATGCGAGGGCGAATAAGTAGCCCGCCATGATCCACACGTATTTCCAGGAGCCGGTTTCGCGCTTGACGGCCGCCAGCGTCGAGATGCACTGCGGCGCGAACACGTACCAGACCAGCAGCGACAGCGCGGTCGCGAGCGTCCAGCTGCCGGCGATGAGCGGCTCCAGCGCGCCGGCCACGTCGTCGCCGGTGGCCGAGAGCGCGTACACCGTGCCCAGCGCGCCCACCGCGACTTCGCGCGCGGCCATGCCCGGCACCAGCGCGATCGAGATCTGCCAGTTGAAGCCGATGGGCGCGAAGATGTGCTCCAGCCCGCGGCCGATCATGCCGGCCAGGCTGTACTGGATGGCGGGGCCGGTCGCGCCTTCGGGCGGCGACGGGAAGGTCGACAGGAACCACAGCAGGATCGTGAGCGTGAGGATGATCGTGCCCACGCGCTGGATGAAGATCCAGGCCCGCTCGTACAGCCCCAACAGCAGGTTGCGCGGGTTCGGCCAGCGGTAGGCCGGCAACTCCATCAGGAGCGGCGAATGCTTCGTGCTGTCGCGGAAGCGCTTCATGACCCAGGCCACGGCCATCGCCGAGACGATGCCGAACACGTACAGCGCGAACAGCACCACGCCCTGCAGGTTGAAGATGCCGCCCACGTCGCGCGCCGGAATGAAGGCTGCGATGAGCAGCGCATACACCGGCAGCCGCGCCGAACAGGTCATGAGCGGCGCGATCATGATCGTCGTGATGCGGTCGCGCCAGTTGCTGATGGTGCGCGTGGCCATCACGCCCGGAATGGCGCAGGCAAAGCTCGACAACAGCGGAATGAACGAGCGGCCCGACAAGCCGACGGTGCCCATCACGCGGTCGAGCAGGAAGGCCGCGCGCGGCAGGTAGCCCGAGTCTTCCAGAGCGAGGATGAACAGGAACAGGATCAGGATCTGCGGCAGGAAGACGATCACGCCGCCCACGCCCGCGATCACGCCGTCGACCAGCAGGCTCTGCAGCATGCCTTCGGGCATGTGCGTCTTGATCAGGTTGCCCAGCCCTTCGGTGCCGGCCTTGATGGCGTCCATCGGCACGTTGGCCCAGCTGAACACGGCCTGGAACATCAGGAACATGGTGACCGCCAGCACCAGCATGCCCCACACCGGGTGCATCACGATGCGGTCGATGCGGTCGCTGGTATCGAGGCTGCCCACCGGCTCCTTCACGGCCAGGCCGAGGATGCGGCGCACCTCGCGCTGCGTGGCGAGCACGTCGTCCAGCCCGGGCGCCTGCCAGGGCTGGGGCGCGGCGGCGGCCACCGGCTGGTCCAGGGCTTCGAGCAGGCCCTTGGCACCGCCGCTGTGAACGCCCACGGTCTCGATCACCGGCACGCCGAGTTCGCGCGACAGCACGGCCGTGTCGACCGTGATGCCCTGCTTCTTGGCCATGTCGGTCATGTTGAGCGCCACCACCATCGGCAGGCCCAACTGGCGGGCTTCGAGCACGAGGCGCAGGTTCAGGCGCAGGTTGGTGGCGTCGGTCACGCACACCAGCAGGTCGGGCAAGGCCTCCTGCGTCTGGCCGGTGACGATGTCGCGCGTGACGGCCTCGTCGGCGCTCAGCGCGTTCAGGCTGTAGGCGCCCGGCAGGTCGAGCACGAACACGCGGCGCCCCGACGCCGTGCGCAACGTGCCTTCCTTGCGCTCGACGGTCACGCCGGCGTAGTTGGCGACCTTCTGGCGGCTGCCGGTCAGCAGGTTGAAGAGCGCGGTCTTGCCGCAGTTGGGGTTGCCCAGCAGCGCGATGCGCCCCGGCTGTGCGGTGGCACCGAGACGGCCCGGGCCCTGGATGACGGCTTCAACCATGGTTCGCGGCTCCCGGCGTGACGTGGATCAGCGCGGCCTCGTGGCGGCGCAGCGCGAAGGTGGTGTGGCCCAGGCGCACGGCCAGCGGCTCGCGGCCCGGCGTGCCAGTGGCGACGATGCGCACGGCCTCGCCCGGCACGAAGCCGATTTCGGTCAGGCGCAGCACCAGCTCGCGGTCTTCCGCGCCGTCGGGGCGCGCCACGTCGAGCACGGTGGCCCACTGATGGGTCGGAAGCTGGTCGAGGCTCAGCGCGGTGGTGGTCGGCGCTGCGCCGAGGTCGTTGTTTCGCACGGTGGGGGGCGCCCCGGTCCATCCGGCACGCTTGTAAGCAAAACCTAGATGCTAGCAATTCTCACTCGCGAAAACCTGACCAACCCCAAAAAGTGGCGGGTCAGCCGGGAAACAGCGCCCCCAGGGGCCGGACTCAGTTCAGTCCGAGCATCCCGCGCAGCTTCGACAGGTCTTCCGCCAGCGTGTTCACCCGACCCGCCAGCAGCTTGCGGTCGCGGTCGGTCAGCTTCGAATAGGTCTCGAAGCCGCCATCGGTCGTGCGGTACTTGGCCAGCGTGTCGAACACGACCTTGAAGTTGGCGTCGGCCTTGTCCGCGAAGGCCTTGTCCTGCTTCACGACCAGCGGGCGCAGCAGTTCGACGATCTTGTAGGCGCCCTCGAAGTTGGACTGAAAGTCCCACAGGTCGGTGTGGCTGTAGCGGTTCTCCTCGCCGGAAATCTTGGTGGCGGCCACCTCTTCCATCAGCACGGCGGCACCGCCCACGACCTTTTCGGGCGGGAAGGTCAGCGCGCCCAGGCGCTTTTGCAGCTCGAGCACGTCGGCCAGCAGCTTGTCGGCCACGGGGTTCAGGTCCTTGGTGGTCTTGAGCGTCCACAGGCTGTACTCGATGCGGTGGAAGCCGATGAAGGCCGGGTCTTTCTCGGCCTTCTCATGGTCGTCCGCGCGCGAGTCGATCGACTGGTCGAGGTCGGTGAACAGCTCGGCCACCGGCTCGACGCGCTCGTAGCTGGTGCGCGTGGGCGCGTAGAGCTTCTTGGCCTTCTCGATGTCGCCGGCCTTCACCGCGGCAGTGAAGACGCGCACGTCGGCGGCCAGCTTGCGCACGTTCTGCGCCACATAGAGCTTGTAGTCCGAGATCGGGCCGACCAGTTCGAGCGGCGACACGGCCGCCTGCGCGCCGACGGCATAGAGCCCGGCGAAGCCTGCGACGAAAGTGGCGAGGAAGCGGCGGCGGAACTGCACGGTCATGGATCTCCTTGAATGCGATGCGGTGGTGATGAAAGGGGTCGTCAGGCGGCCAGCAGGCTGCGCCCGAGCCAGTCGCGCGCGTCGCGCACGCCCGGCAGCGTGAAGAAGAAGCCGCCGCCGATGGGCTTGATGTATTCCTCGAGCGGCTCGCCATCGAGCCGCGTCTGCACGGCGATGAAGCCCTTCTCGAGGTCGGCCTGGTAGCAGATGAACAGCAGACCCATCTCGAGCTGGCCCGACTTGGTCACGCCGTTCGAATAGTTGAAGGGCCGGCGCAGCATCAGGTTGGCGTCCGAGGCCTTGGTGCGCGGGTTCGCCAGGCGGATGTGCGCGTCCATCGGCGTGACCTTGCCTTCGGGGTCCTTCGTGTAGTCGGGCACCTCGTGCTCGGTGTGGCCGCCGTCCAGTGGCGCGCCGCTGGGCTTGAGGCGGCCCATGATGGCTTCCTGCTCCTGCAGCGGCGTGCGGTCCCAGCGCTCGACGAAGTTGCGGATGATGCGCACCGCCTGGTAGCTGCCGCCCGCGGCCCAGGCCGGCTCGTCGCCGCCGGCGGGCACCCAGACGAGCTTGTCCATGAGCGTGTCGTCCGCCGAATCAGGGTTGGCCGAGCCGTCGCGAAAGCCCAGGAAATTGCGCGCGCTCTCGGCCGGCTTGCCGGGCACCGCCGGGATCGGCGGCACGGTGCCCTCCTGCTTCCAGTGCAGCACGAGCAGGTCGGGCAGGTTCTTGATGATGTCGCGCAGCGCGTGGATGTTGGTGTCGGGCGTGTTCGCGCAGAACTGGATCGACAGGTCCCCGTGGCACAGCGCGGCGTCGAGCGCGTCGTTGGGGTGGCGCTGCATCTGGTTCAGGCGCTTGGGCTTCCTGGCGGCGAGGCCGAAGCGCTCGTCGAAGAGCGAGGCGCCGACCGACACGGTCACAGTCAGCGCGTCGGGCTGCACCACCGGCCCGAGGATGCCGGAGCCCGCGGGCGGCAGCTTGGGATCGGGGTCGGTCTGCGGGCCGCCCTGCGTGAGGAAGGCGACGCGCTCGGTGAGCACGCGGAACAGCCGCTCCAGGTCGGCGCGGTTCTCGGCCAGCACGTAGAACGACGCGATCATGCCGGCCGTAGGGCGGGCCGTGACGACGCCGGCCTGGTGCCGGCCCAGGAAGGGCACGCGGTCCTGCGTGTGCGTGCTCTGCGGCGCATCGGTGACCTGCGGGCCGGTCTCGGGCGCGCCCGGCACGGCGGCGCCGGCACGCGCGGAGGCCGCGAGGCCGGCAAAGGCCACGCCCGCGGCGCCGAGCATGCGGCGGCGGTGCGGCGAGGTGGGTTGCCCCGCGTCGGGGGCGGCGTCGTTCTTCTTCGTCGGTTCCATGGGGTCGTCGTTCTCTCTCAACTCATTCCAGGCCGAGCGCGGCGTTGACCTTGCCCAGCTCTTCGGCGAGCGCGCGCACCGGCTCGGCCAGTGCCTTGCGCTGCGCCTCGTCCAGCGGCGCGGGCTTGAAGCCCTCGCCTTCGCGGTACGGCGCCAGTGCGGCGTCGAAGGCGGCGAAGCGCTCGTCCACGGCCTTCTGCTGCGCAGGCGCGGCCTTGACCAGCAGCGGCTGCAGCAGGTCGGCGATCTTCTTCGTGCCTTCGTAGCTGCCCTGCAGGTTCACCAGTTCGGCATGGCCGTAGTGGTCCTCGCCGCCGGCCGGCAGGTTGTCGGCCACGCGGCGCAGCAGCTTCGAGGCGGCGCTGGCTAGGCGCTCGGGCGGCACGCTCAGCGCGCGCAGGCGCGTCTGCAGCGTCTCGATGTCGCCCAGCAGCTGGTCGAGGACGGGGGCCAGGGCTTTCGGATCGCCTTGCCCGTACAGCGCGTACTCGATGCGATGGAAACCGCTGAAGCCCGGGTCGGCCTCGCGCTTCTCGAAGTAGTCGGCGCGGGCGTTGATGCGCGTGTCGAGGTCGGCGAACAACTCGCCCATCGGCTCGATGCGCTTGTAGGCCTGGTGCGCCGGCGCATAGAGCGCGCGCGCCTGCTTCAGGTCGCCCGCCTTGACCGCGTCGGCCAGGGCGCGCACCGCGTCATCGAGCGTGCCGGCTTCCAGGCGCAGGAACACCTGGTACTCGGCCAGCGCGCCCACGTAGTTGACCAGCGAAGGCCGGGCCTCCTCGGCCTGCGACGCCGCCGACGGCGTGACATGCAGCTTGCCGCGCGGATTGCTCAGCAGGCCGCAGGTGATGGCGAAATCGCCCGGCGAGAGCTTGACCGTCATGGTCTGCGAGAAGCCCGGCGCGATGTTCTCGCGCTCTTCCACCACCATCACGCCGTCGAGAATTTCCCACTCCAGCGCGCGGTTCGACTTGTTGACGATGGTGAAGGTGGTGCGCCCCGCGGGCACGGTGATCTCGTTCGGGTCGCAGGCGTTGCCCTGGATCGTGACCGTGACGGCATGGTCGACCGCCTTGGGCGGCGCCTTGCGCGCCTCGTTCGAGGCGTACCAGAAGGCCGCGAGGCCGGCGACGACCAGCAGCGCCGAGGCGCCCACGGCGACGCGCATGAGCGTCGATGAAGAAGAGGAGGAAGAAGACATGGAAAAAGAGGATCAGCCGGCGGCAACGGCACGCGGCGCCGGAGCGGCGGCGGGGCGCAGGAAGAAGAACAGGGCCACGGCCAGGAAGGCCAGGTAGACGATCACCTCGCCCACCACCGGCGCCGCCTGGTAGCCCAGCAGGCCCGACAGCACGGCACCCACGGGGCTGTCCATCGGCAGGGTTTCGCTCATGTCGAACACCACCGTCTGCAGCTGGTTCCACACGCCGGCCTCGTGCAGCTTGCGCAGCACGCCGGCCAGCAGCCCGGCGGCGACCAGCAGGATGAACAGGCCCGTGAAGCGGAAGAAGCGGCGCAGGTCGAGCCGCACGCCGCCCGAGTAGATGCCCCAGCCGATGACCACAGACACCGCGATGCCGGCGAGTGCGCCCACGGGCGCCTCCCAACCGGTGCTCTGCTGGAACACGGCCAGCAGGAAGAAGACCGATTCCAGCCCCTCGCGCGCCACGGCCAGGAACACCATGCCGATCAGCGCCCAGCCCTGGCCGTCGGCGTGGTGCGCGAGCGCCTTGTCGATGGACGCATGCAGCTCGCCCTTGATCGAGCGCGCGGCCTTGCGCATCCAGAACACCATCGAGGTCAGCATGATCACGGCGATGAACCCGACCACGCCCTCGAACAGCTCCTGCTGCTTCTGCGGGAACTCGGCTGCGAGCAGTTGCAGGCCGGCACCGGCGAACAGCGACAGCGCAACGGCCAGCAGCACGCCGACCCACACCGCGGGCATCAGGCCGCCGCGACCGCTTTGCTTCAGGTAACTGGCAACGATGCCGACGATCAGCGCGGCCTCGATGCCTTCGCGCAGCATGATGAGAAAGGGAATGAGCATCGGCAGGGATCTCGAACAGAAGAGCACCCTTTGACAATGCCCCGTGATGGTGCATTTTTCAAAGAGCGGTCCGAGAATACCCCATCGAATAAGATTTATTCTCAATTAGGGGTATTCAACCCCGCCGCCGTTCACACTGTCAGTTCGACGATGTGCGCGTTGACCGTGCTGCCGTCGACGATCAGTTCCGCCACAGCGATAGGCAGCTTGAATCGGCGTGGGCCGGCGCTGCCCGGATTGACGTAGAGCACGCCGTCGCGGTCTTCGACCTTGGGTTTGTGCGAGTGGCCGGAGATCACGACACGCACGCCAGCACCGGCGGGGTCGATGTCGATCTGGGAGAGGTCGTGGATCGCGTAGACATGCACGTCGCCGACCTTCAGGAATGCCGTCTCGGGAATGGCCTCGGCCCACGCCTCGCGGTCGTTGTTGCCGCGCACCACCGTCAGCGGCGCAAGGGCCGCGAGCGCTTCGAGGATGCCGGCGTTGCCGATGTCCCCGCCATGCACGATGAAGTCGCTGCCTCGCAGCGCCTCCACGGCCTGCGGACGCAGCAGGCCGTGGGTGTCGGAGATGAGTCCGACGCGGATCAAGCGGTCAAACCGTCAAGCCGCGAGCAGCTGCCGCAGCACGAAGGGCAGGATGCCGCCGTGCTTGTAGTAGTCGACCTCGATCGGCGTGTCGATGCGCAGGCGCACCGTCACTTCCTGGTGGCTGCCGTCGGGGCGGTGCACGACCAGCTTCACGTCCATCTGCGGCTTGAGTTCGCCGCCGATCACCACGTCGATCTGCTCCTGGCCCGTGAGGCCCAGGGTCTGCCACGAATCGGCGCCGCGGAACTGCAGCGGCAGCACGCCCATGCCGACGAGGTTGGCGCGGTGGATGCGTTCGAAGCTGCGCGCCACCACGGCCTTGATGCCCAGCAGCTGCGTGCCCTTGGCGGCCCAGTCGCGCGAGGAGCCGGTGCCGTATTCCTCGCCGCCGAAGACGATGGTCGGCACGTCCTGCGCCATGTACTTCATGGCCGCGTCGTAGATGAACATCTTCTCGCCGCCGGGCTGGAACAGCGTGACGCCGCCCTCTTCCTGCGTGCCGTTGGCGTCCGGCGGGATCATCAGGTTCTTGATGCGCACGTTGGCGAAGGTGCCGCGCACCATCACGTCGTGGTTGCCGCGGCGCGAGCCGTAGCTGTTGAAGTCGGCCTTGGCCACGCCGTGCGCCTTGAGCCAGATGCCCGCGGGCGAGCTTTCCTTGATGGAGCCGGCCGGCGAGATGTGGTCGGTGGTGATCGAGTCGCCGAACAGCGCCATGATGCGCGCGCCCTTGATGCCGGCGTCCGACGCGTGCGGCGTCATCTGGAAGCCCTCGAAGAACGGCGGCTCGGCGATGTAGGTCGACTTCGGCCAGTCGTACACCTGCCCGGTCGTGCCCTTGATGCTGCTCCAGAACTTTCCCGGGTCGGTCTTGACCTTGTCGTAGTTGGCGCGGAACGACTTGGCGTTCATCGCGAAGCGCAGGTTCTGGTCGATCTCCTTCGGCGTGGGCCAGATGTCGCCCAGGTACACGTCCTTGCCACCCTTGCCCTTGCCCACCGGTTGCGTCATGAGGTCGGTCAGCACGTTGCCCGCGATGGCGAAGGCCACCACCAGCGGCGGCGAGGCCAGGAAGTTGGCCTTCAGGTTCGGATGGATGCGCGCCTCGAAGTTGCGGTTGCCCGAGAGCACGGCCGCGCCGATCAGGTCGTTCTTGGTGATCGCCTCGTTGATCTCTGGCGTGAGGTCGCCGGCATTGCCGATGCAGGTGGTGCAGCCGTAGCCCGCGAGGTAGAAGCCCAGCTTCTCCAGGTACGGCAGCAGGCCGGCCTTCTCCAGGTATTCGGTGACGATGCGCGAGCCAGGGGCCAGCGAAGTCTTCACGTGCGGCTTGACCTTCAGACCCGCCTCCACCGCCTTCTTGGCCAGCAGGCCGGCCGCGAGCATCACGCTCGGGTTGGAGGTGTTGGTGCACGAGGTGATGGCCGCGATCAGCACGTCGCCGTTGCCGATGGTCACTTCGCTTTCCGCCGCCGACAACGGCTTGCCGGCGACATGCGCGGCCTCCTTGGTCGGGCGGTTGGCCACCATCTCGATCACCGGGCGCGGCGAGCCGGGCGGCGGCGGCGCGACGTCGGTGTCGCCGTCCTGGCCGTTGCGCGGCAGCGCATAGCGCAGCTTGAGCTTGTCGGCCGGCTGGTTGAAGCCGTTGGCGTCGTTGGGCTTGCTGTACAGCTCGGCGAACTTGGTCGACAGGTCGCCCAGGTTGATGCGATCCTGCGGGCGCTTCGGGCCGGCCAGGCTGGGCGAGACGGTGCCCAGGTCGAGCTTGACGACCTTGGTGTAGTCGATGTCGCCCGGGTTGGGCATGCCGAACAGGCCCTGCGCCTTGTAGTAGGCCTCGAAGCGCTCGACCTCTTCCTTGGTGCGGCCCGTGCCTTCGAAGTACGCCACGGTCATCTCGTCGACCGGGAAGAAGCCCATGGTCGCACCGTACTCGGGCGCCATGTTGCCGATGGTGGCGCGGTCGGGCACGGCAATGGAGGCCGCGCCGGGGCCGAAGAACTCGACGAACTTGCCCACCACCTTCTCGGCGCGCAGGATCGACGTGACGTACAGCACCAGGTCGGTGGCCGTGACGCCTTCACGCAGCTTGCCGGTGAGCTCGAAGCCCACCACGTCGGGCGTGAGCATGTAGACCGGCTGGCCCAGCATGGCCGCCTCGGCTTCGATGCCGCCCACGCCCCAGCCGACCACGCCGATGCCGTTGATCATGGTGGTGTGGCTGTCGGTGCCCACCAGCGAGTCGGGGTAGTAGACCGGTTTGTCGCTCTTGTCGGCCGGGCTCTTGTAGACGCCGCGCGCGAAGTATTCGAGGTTGACCTGGTGCACGATGCCGAAGCCCGGCGGCACGACGCCGAAGGTGTCGAAGGCCTGCATGCCCCACTTCATGAACTGGTAGCGCTCGTTGTTGCGCTGGAACTCCAGCTTCATGTTCAGGTCGAGCGCCTTGGGCGTGCCGTAGTAGTCGACCATCACCGAGTGGTCGACCACCAGGTCGACGGGCACCAGCGGCTCGATGGTCTTGGGCGACTTGCCCAACTTGCCGGCCACGCTGCGCATGGCGGCCAGGTCGGCCAGCAGCGGCACGCCGGTGAAGTCCTGCAGCACCACGCGGGTGACGACGAAGGGGATCTCGTCGGTGCGCTCGGCATTGGGCGCCCAGTGGGCCAGCTCTTCGACGTGCTTGGCCGACACCTTCTGGCCGTCGCAGTTGCGCAGCACCGACTCCAGCACGATGCGGATCGACACCGGCAGGCGTTCGACGGAGGGGTACTGCTTGGCCAGCTCCTTCAGCGACCAGTACTTGCCGGATTTGCCCGACGCGGTCTTGAAGGTCTTGAGGGTGGACGCAAACGCGTGCGCCGGGGCTTTGGCCATGAGAAGACTCCTGTGTGTTCGTGGAAGCTCCTCAAGGATAGCGAGGATCAATGTCAGTGGCTGTAGTCAGTCTTCCTTGTCGGACTCTCTCGAAACTATCGTTCTCATAGCAAGAAGCCGAGAAGCCGGAAAACGCCCGTCCCACGAATGGGCCGGGCGTATCACGGACGGTCAGGCGCTCAGGCCAGGGCCATGCGGGCGCCGCCGCGTGTGCGGCGCAGGCCGGTCCATTGCAGCTCGGCCAACACGACCACGCACAGCGCCTGCGCCAGCACCCAGGCCACGCCCAGCGCGGTGACCGCGAACACGCCGCTCACCAGCAACGCCACACAAGCCACGGCCCAGGCGAAGTTGCCGACGATCACGAGGCCGATCAGCGTGCGCGGCGGCGTGGCGCGGCTGGCCATGAAGGCCGCGACGGCCGCATAGGCCAGCAGGAACACGCCGGTGCCCATGAGCAGCCAGGCCGGCAGGCCGGTCAGGTTGGCGAGGACGTCGGTGAACGCGACCTGCAGCGCGCCGGTCGCGGCGCACGAAGCGGCATCGGCCCACATCACGTTCGACAGGAAGCGGGGGGAAGCGAAAACAGACATGTGAATCTCCTGGGTGGGTACGCTGCGGGCCAGTCCTGCTGCGTTGGGGTCGATGATTCCGTCGGACGTGGATCGCGTCGATGACCTGGGAGGTCATGGCGGTGCGCCGCCGCCGCGCCAGAATGCGGCTCCATGAACACCCCCCGCACCCATTCGTCCAAGGCCGCCGCCCTCCCCGGCGCACGCGATCCGTTCGGCGCCCACCTGCGGCACTGGCGCACCCACCGCCGCCTGAGCCAGCTCGACCTGGCGCAGGAAGCCGAGGTTTCGACCCGCCACCTGAGCTACGTGGAAACCGGCCGTGCCGCGCCCAGCCGCGAGATGGTGCTGCGCCTGGCCGAGCGGCTCGAGGTGCCGCTGCGCGAGCGCAACGCGCTACTGGTGGCGGCCGGCTTCGCGCCGATGTACCGCCAGCGCTCGCTCGACGACCCCGCCATGGCCTCGGCGCGCCGCGCCATCGACCTCGTGCTCAAGGGCCACGAGCCCTTCCCCGCGCTGGCCGTGGACCGCCACTGGAACCTCGTGGCACACAACGCGCTGGTGCCGCTGCTCATGGAAGGCTGCGCGCCCGAACTGCTGCAGGCGCCGATCAACGTGCTGCGCCTGAGCCTGCACCCCCAGGGCGTGGCGCCGCGCATCGCCAACCTCGCGCAGTGGCGCACGCACCTGCTCGAACGGCTGCAGCAGCAGATCGCCGCCACCGGCGACACCGTGCTGCAGGCGCTGCACGACGAGCTGGAGGGCTACCCCGCGCCGGCAGTGAGCCACGACGCGCCGCTGCTCGACACCGCGCTGTCGGCGGTGGCCGTGCCGTTCCAGGTGGTCATGCCCAGCGGCGTGCTGAGCTTCATCAGCACCATCACGATCTTCGGCACGCCGGTGGACGTCACGTTGCAGGAACTCGCGGTGGAGTCGTTCTTTCCGGCGGACGAGCAGACGGCGGCGGCCCTGACGGCGCTGGCGGCCCAGCAGGCGAAAGGCTGAGGTCGGCTGCGCCCTCCGCCGTGCGCGCCGGACCTTCGAAGTCGTCGACCTGGATCACCTTGTCGGCCGCCTGCAGGTAGGCCAGCGCCAGCGCGGGGTCGGTGGCCGAGCGCGCGGCCTCGTCGAGCGAACGCGTGCGGCGCAGCACCTTGTTGAGCGCGGCGGTCTCGTCGCCCAGCCGCGCACCGAGCGCCATCGCCTGCATCAGGTCGCGCAGGCCGCCCGGGCCGGGCTCCGACAGATCGGGCGCGAGCCGCGCGACCACGTCCGGTTGCGTGCGCAACAGCTCCGCCAACGCCGTCAGCTGCACGTCGCGAAGCGGGGCCAGATGCGCCGTGCGGCGCAACACCAGCGCGCCCATCAGCCGCCGCCCGCGCGTGGGCAGGTTGGCGTAGAGGTCGCTCAGGATCTCGCCGGCCGCATCGAGCTGCACCCGGATCGCCGCCTGGGCAAAGGGCAGCATCTGCGGCGCCGCATCGACCCGGTAGCGCCACACGCAAGCGCTCGCAAGATACAGGTGCGCGAGCACGTCGCCCAGCCGCGCCGACAGCAGCTCCATGCGCTTGAGCTTGCCTCCCAGCAGCCCCATGGCCAGGTCGGCCGTGAGTGCGTACTTGGCACTCATGCGCGCGATGAGCCGCGCCTCGGCCGTCAATGCCTCGGGCGGATCGCCCAGCACCGGTGCGCCGAACAGGCTGCGCCACAGGTTGCGCGCCACGTGCTTGCCGTGCGCGATCAGCGCCTGGCCCAGTGCCGTGTCGTCCTTCGCCTGCACCGCCGCCATCTCGTCCAGCACATGCGGATGGCAACGCACCGCGCCCTGCCCGAACACGATGAGCGCGCGCGTGAGGATGTTCGCGCCCTCCACCGTGATCGCGATCGGCGCCTGGCGGTATGCCACGCCGAGCAGGTTCGACGGGCCCGAGATGATCCCCTTGCCACCCAGGATGTCCATGCCCCGGTTCACCGCGCGCCGACCGGCCTCGGTGAGCTGCACCTTGAGGATCGCGCTGGCCACGCTGGGCCGCTCGCCGGCGTCGAGCGCGGCGGCGGTGAAGCGGCGCGCGGCATCGCTGGCGTACAGCTCGGCCGACATCTGCGTGACCAGCCCCGCCACCGCGTGGAACTTGCCGATCGGCAGTCCGAACTGCTCGCGGATCTGGCCGTAGGCATTGCTCACGTACAGCGCGGTCTGCTGCATCGCCGAACCGAGCGCGGGCAGCGAGATGGCGCGGCCCGCGGCCAGGCATTCCATCAGCATGCGCCAGCCCTGCCCGACCTGCGCCTCGCCGCCGATGATCCAGTCCATCGGCACGAACACCTGACGCCCGTGGATCGGGCCGTTCATGAAGGCGCTGTCCATCGGGCGGTGGCGCCGGCCGATCTCCATGCCTTCGTGCGGCACGGGAATCAGCGCGCAGGTAATGCCCAGGTCGCGCTGACCTTCGGGTCGGCTCTCGTCGACGGCGTGGAACGCGAGGCCGACCACGGTGGCGACCGGCGCGAGCGTGATGTAGCGCTTGTCGAAGTCGACCAGGAAGCCGCGCGTGCGGCGCCCCTGGAACTCACGCTCGACGAGCACGCCGCGGTCGGGAATGGCGGCGGCGTCCGAGCCCGCATAGGGCGAAGTCAACCCGAAGCACGGCAGCTCGCGGCCGTCGGCCAGGCGCGGCAGGTAGTGGTCCTTCTGCGCGTCTGTGCCATAGCGCAGCAGCAGTTCCGCGGGACCGAGCGAGTTGGGCACCATCACCGTCACGGCGGTCGCGACGTTGATGGTGGCGATGCGCGCCACCACCGTGGCATGGGCGTAGTGGCCGAAGCCCAGGCCGCCGTAGGCCTCGGGAATGATCATTCCGAAGAAGCGCTTCTCGCGCAGGAAGCGCCACACCTCGGGCGGCAGGTCGCGCGCCTGGTCGATGGCGTGGTCGTCGAGCATGCGGCACAGCGCGGGCACCTCGTTCGCCAGGAAGGCTTCTTCTTGCGCGCTGAGCTGGTTGGGGCCGGCGGCTGCGAGCGCATCGAAATCGGGGCGCCCGGCGAACAGCTGCCCTTCGAACCCGACCGTGCCGGCTTCGAGTGCGGCGCGCTCGGTGTCGCCCAGCGGCGGCAGGGCTTTGGAGAAGGGCTGCATCGCCCATCGGCCGATCAGGGTCGCCAGTGGCATGGGGTCTCCTTGCGCCGCAACGAAGCACGCGGCGTCCATCCATTCTTGGGCGGAGGCGGCCCCCGCCAGGGCCGGTCAAGGGCGTTCGCGCGTGTCGGAGACGGGCTCGCGCGAACCCTGGATCAGCGCTGGATCAGCGGCGCTTGGGCGCCTGCCCCGCCGGCGCGGCGGCCGGCATGGGCGCACTGGGATCGCGCCAGCCGTACTCGACATAGCGGCGGATCACGAGGCAGCCCGGCGGCGAATCGATCAGCGAGACCGACGAGGTCGGCTCCTTGTCGTCGGTGTAGACCGTGTAGATCGGCAGCAGCGCCGTGCGCTTGTAGTTCTTCAGTTCCTGCGCGGCCACGCTCTCGCAGGTGAAGGGCGCCACCGAGATGCGTTCGGCCGCCACGGTGCAGGCGCCGCTGTCGTCGGGAATGGCCGTGATCGACGCGGCCACGCCCGCATTCGGATACTGGATGCCGACCAGCGAGAACACCGGTCCGGCATCGGGGCGCTTGCGGTCCCAGTCGAGCAGCACGTCGTGCGCCCGGCTGCCCTGCACGGTGAGCGTCGCCAGTCGCGTGATGGCGGGCAGGCAGCGCTGGATGCCGACGCTGGCGGCGGCGCGCGTGAGCGTGTCCTGCGGCGCCGCAGGCGGGGCCAGCACGCCTTGCGCGAGCGCGCTGCCGACGGCGAACGCCAGGGCAGCGGCAGTGAGTCGGGCAAGCACGGTCATCGGTGTCGTCTTCACGCGTAGAGGCTCTCGATCGCCGCAGTGTAGAGGCGCACGTTTTCCTCGCCTTCCGGGTCGAGCCGCGCGATCAGTGCGCGTGCGCGCTCGCGGTAGGCCGGCAGGTTGGCGTCGTGCTCGGCGAACGCGCGCCGCAGCGCCTGCCCGCCCTCCTCGCAGTCGAAGTCGTGGTAGCGGTAGCCGCAGTCGCCGATCAGGTGCGAGTTGTGGATGAGCGGCCAGCCGCCGTACAGCGCCTCGTAATAGAGGTAATTCTGCGCGTTCTCCCAGTGGTGCGCGAACACCGCGTCGATCGCGCCCGGCAGCACCTGGTACAGCGGAAAGCGCCCTTCGAAGGTTGCCAGCCCGTGCCGCACGAGGTCCAGGCTCTGCGCGAAGGCCACGAAGTTCGGCTTCTCCTTCAGGTGGAAGCTGTTGTAGACCCACATCTTCTCGATCAGGCGCGGCTGCGCGCGATGGGCCGACTCGCAGCCCAGCATCGGGATGAAGCTGGTCTTCACCATGCAGATGTTGGGCTCGAAGATCGCCACGCGCCACTGCTTGCGGCCCGGCTCGTAGGCGAAGCGCTTGCCCTCGGGGCTGCGCGCCATGGCCTTCTCGACCACCATCGAGCTCCACAGGTGCGGCATCAGCTTGGTGGGTGCGCGGAAGGTGCTCGCGAAGTACGGCTTGCAGGAGATTTCGTACTCCGGCAGCGTCCACACCTCGTCGTACGGCGCCCCGCTGACCAGCATGCCGTGCGGCTTGTTGAAGATCATGCGCTCGATGTCGATCACGTAGTCGTTGCCCACGCGCATCGAGACGATCTTGCCGCCGCGCTCGCGGAACGCCACCGACCAGTCGCGCCCGAGCTGCGCGCTCATCTCGATCATGAGGTCGAGCTCCTGCGCGGCGGTGGCCATGTCGATGATCGGTACCGGCGAATCGGCCAGGAAGTTGGTCGCGTCGGCCGGGCCGCCGTCGCCGCCGCCGGCCACCAGCACGGTGCGCTCGACGCAGGGCGAGCGCAGCAGCAGCATCACGAGGAACAGGCAGTTCTGATAGACGCCGTTTTCCCACAAGCTCTGCTCACCCTTGCGGATGAAGATGGAGACGCCGACTTTCAGCTTGGTGGGAGTGGCTGCCGCGCGCGGGATTGCGGTGTGTGGCGCCTCGCTCATGCGGCCACCTTTGCGCCATCGGCACGGAACGCCGGATCGCCACCGACCAGGTGCAGCAGCCGTTGCGCATAGCCGTCGATGTTGGCGGGGTTCATCGGGTCGAGCGCGTCGAACACGCGCTGGCTGCGCGCGCGGTAGTCGTCGAGCTGCGCGTCGTGCCCGCGCACGGCCGCGGCGAGTTGCTCGCCACCGACCGCAATGTCGAAGTCGGGGTAGTAGTAGCCGGCATCGCGCAGCCAGGGCGAGTTGTGCACCAGCGGGTAGTTGCCGTACAGCGCGTCGAGGTAGCTGTAGTTCTGGTCGTTCTGCCACTGGTGCGACACCACCGCGTCGGCGTGCTGCACCATGAAGCCGGCGAAGTCGTGGCGCCCGTGGAAGACCGCCTTGTGCTGGCGCACGATGTCCAGCGAATTGGCAAGGTAGAGCATCGTCGGATGGTCCTTCAAATGCAGCGTGTTGAGCACCTGCATCGACGTGACGGTGTCGGGGTTGGCGCGGTAGGCCTCGTCGCAGATCAGCATCGGGATGCTGCACGACTTCACCACCGAGATGTTGGGCTCGAAGATCGCCACCCGAAAGCCCGGCTGCTGCGCCGTGCGCGGCTGGTAGCCGAAGCGAAAGCCCTGCGCCTGCACCTCGTCGACGCGCTGCGCCAGGAACTGCGGCGACCAGAGGTACGGCACCTCGTGCACCGGGCAGCGGTGCAGCGTGCGCATCATCGGCTCGAAGGCGGCGTCCTTGGGCAGCAGCCAGATCTCGTCGCTGCGGTCGACCGCGCCGAAGTGGCCCTTGTCGCTGAAGATGATCGGCTCGGCCAGCGCCACGAAGGGCTGCCCCACGCCGTGAAAGGCCACGCGCCCGCCGCAGGCGCGGAAGTACGCCAGCCACTGCACGTCGAGCGCGCCCGCCATTTCGATGACCACGTCGAGCGCGTCGGTCAGCTCGCGGGCATGGCCCAGCGTGAGCCCCATGCCCGACAGGTCGACCTGCGGCGGCATGGCGTGCTGGTCGCCCGCGTCGATGAGGGTGACGGACTCGACGAATTCGATGCGTTGCAACAGCCGGGCCAGGAACAGGACGTTCTGTCCCATTCCGTTTTCCCAGATGTTCTGCCCCGCGTGGGAGAGGACTGAAATACCGATGCGCATGGCCGGAGTGTGTACCAAAAAACAATGGCTCCCGCGCTGAGGGCGCAGGAGCCACCGGGGCCGGACGTCAGCCCGGCGGTTGCTCGCTCAGGTGCGGGCTCGAGCGCTTACTTCCACTTCCAGCCGATGCCGGCGTTCACGCCCCACTCCTTGCCGGTGGAGGTCAGGCCCGCGCCCCAGGACATCTTGCCGTCGTCCGACAGGGCCTTGAAGGTCAGCGCCACGGCGCTGTAGCCCTTGTACGAACCCAGGCCGACGCCGATCGTCTTCTCGCCCGGATACAGCGTGGGCAGGTAGGTGCCCGACATCGCGAAGGCCATCGCCGTGCCCGAGTAGGCAATGCGCGCCACGTCGCCCACCTGCTTTTGCACCTGCTGCAGCTGGCCCAGGTTGACCGCGTCGGTCGGCAGCACACCTGGCGCCACGTTGCTGATGCGCGTGCCGCCTGCCGCCTCGCCGGCGCCCAGCGTGATCTGGTTGTAGTTCACCGACCCATCGGGGTTGGTGGCGTACTGCACGCTGCTGGCCTTCGAAGCCGCTGAAGCCGCCTTCAGCTGCGCCACGTTGGTCGCGTCGCTGTCGGCCGTACCGGCTGCCACACCCGTGATCTGGCGGAACTGGTTGTTGGCTGCATCGCCCACCGACACCGCGCCCTGCGTGCTGGTCGTGGCCCTGATGGCAGCGGCCTGCTCCGCGTTCGCGCTGCCTGGCACATAGCCGGCCACGCCCGCCGCCGTCGAAGCCACCGAGTTCGCACCCAGCGCCACGCCGCCGGTCTGCTGCACCACCGCGCCGAAGCCGATGGCCGTGCCTTGCGAGATGTTCTGCGCCTTGCTCAGCGGTGTACCGCCTGCGTCGGCACTGTCGCCGAAGGCCGCACCGCCGCCACCGGCACGGGAGTTCGCGCCGAAGGCCTGCGAGCCCGTGGCCAGCGCCCCGGTACCGATGGCGATGGCATTCTTGCCCGTGGCCTGCGCCCCGAAGCCCACCGCCACCGCGCCGTCGGCCGTGGCCTTCGCGCCGTTGCCGGCGGCGAAGGAGTTGTCGCCGCTGGCCTCGGAACGCGGTCCGATCGCCACTGCCTCCTGCCCGCTGGCGATGGAGTCGGCGCCCGTCGACTTGGCGTGGAAGTACTTCGTGCCGTTGTTGTAGATCGAGCTGACCGAGGTGCTCAGGCTGCCGATGCCGCTCATCGCCGTGCTCAGGCCGGTCGACGTCGAGGTCGACAAGCTGGCGATGCCGCTGCTGGCCGAGCCCACGCTGGTGGACAGACTGTCCAGGTTGCTGTTGGTCGTGCTCAGGCCGGTCGACAGGCTGCTGACGTTGCTGTTGGTCGTGCTCAGGCCTGTGGACAGGCTGCTCACGTTGCTGTTCGTCGTGCTCAGGCCGGTCGACAGGCTGCTCACATTGCTGTTCGTCGTGCTCAGGCCGGTGGACAGGCTGTCCACGCTGCTGGTGACCGTGCTCAGACCGCTGGACACCGACGTCGACAGGCTGTTGACACTGCTCGTGACCGTGCTCAGGCCGGACGACGTGGAGGTCGACAGGCTGTTCACGTTGCTGTTCGTCGTGCTCAGACCCGACGACAGGCTGCCGACACTGCTGTTGGTCGTGCTCAGGCCGGTCGAGAGGCTGCTCACGCTGCTGTTCGTCGTGCTCAGACCCGACGACAGGCTGCCGATGCCGCTGTTCGCGGTGCTCAGGCCGCTCGACGTCGAGGTCGACAGGCTGCTCACGTTGCTGTTCGTCGTGCTCAGGCCCGTCGACAGGCTGAAGATGCCGCTGAACGCGGTGCTCAGGCCCGACGAGAACGAGGTGGACAGGCTACCGACATTGCTGTTGGTCGTGCTCAGGCCGGTCGAGAGGCTGTCGATGCTGCTGGTGGTGGTGCTCAGGCCCGTCGAGGTCGAGGTCGAGAGACTGTCCACGTTGCTGTTGGTCGTGCTCAGGCCGGTGGACAGGCTCGAGATGCCACTGGTCGCCGTGCTCAGACCGGACGACGTCGAAGTCGACAGGCTGCTCACGTTGCTGTTCGTGGTGCTCAGGCCGGTGGACAGGCTGGAGATGCCGCTGGTGGCGGTGCTCAGACCCGTCGACAGGCTATCGATGCTGCTCGTAGCCGTGCTGAGGCCGCTCGACGTGGACGTCGACAGGCTGCTCACATTGCTGTTCGTCGTGCTCAGGCCCGTGGACAGGCTGGAGATACCGCTGGTTGCAGTGCTCAGGCCGGACGACGTCGACGTCGACAAGCTGCTGACGTTGCTGTTCGTCGTGCTCAGACCGGTGGACAGACTGGAGATGCCACTGGTAGCAGTGCTCAGGCCACTCGACGTCGAAGTCGATAGGCTGCTCACATTGCTGTTCGTCGTACTCAGACCAGTGGAAAGGCTCGAGATGCCGCTGGTTGCAGTGCTCAGGCCGGACGACGTCGAGGTCGACAGGCTGCTCACATTGCTGTTCGTCGTGCTCAAGCCCGTGGACAGACTGGAGATGCCACTGGTCGCTGTGCTCAGACCCGTCGACAAGCTGTCGATGCTGCTCGTCGCTGTGCTCAGGCCGCTCGACGTGGACGTCGACAGACTGCTCACGTTGCTGTTCGTGGTGCTCAGACCGGTAGACAGGCTCGAGATACCGCTGGTCGCGGTGCTCAGGCCAGACGACGTCGAAGTCGACAGGCTGTTCACGTTGCTGTTCGTCGTGCTCAGGCCGGTAGACAGACTCGAGATGCCACTGGTCGCAGTGCTCAGACCGGACGACGTCGAAGTCGACAGGCTGTTCACGTTGCTATTCGTGGTGCTCAGGCCGGTGGACAGGCTGGAGATGCCGCTGGTCGCAGTGCTCAGGCCTGACGACGTCGAGGTCGACAGGCTACTGACGTTGCTGTTGGTCGTGCTCAGGCCACTCGACGTGGACGTCGACAGGCTGCTCACGTTGCTGTTTGTGGTGCTCAGACCGGTAGACAGGCTGGAAATGCCACTGGTCGCCGTGCTCAGACCCGTCGACAGGCTATCGATGCTGCTCGTGGCCGTGCTCAGGCCAGACGACGTCGAAGTCGACAGGCTGCTGACGTTGCTGTTCGTCGTGCTCAGGCCAGTGGACAGGCTAGAGATACCGCTGGTGGCAGTGCTCAGACCCGTCGACAAGCTGTCGATGCTGCTTGTGGCCGTGCTCAGGCCGCTCGACGTGGACGTCGACAGGCTGCTCACGTTGCTGTTCGTCGTGCTCAGACCCGTAGACAGGCTCGAGATACCGCTGGTCGCGGTGCTCAGGCCGGACGACGTCGAGGTCGACAAGCTGCTGACGTTGCTGTTCGTCGTGCTCAGGCCGGTAGACAGACTCGAGATGCCACTGGTCGCAGTGCTCAGACCGGACGACGTCGAAGTCGACAGGCTGTTCACGTTGCTGTTCGTGGTGCTCAGGCCCGTGGAAAGGCTGGAGATACCGCTGGTCGCCGTGCTCAGACCCGTCGAAAGGCTCGAGATGCCGCTCGTCGCGGTACTCAGACCCGACGACGTAGACGTCGAGAGGCTGTCCAGGTTGCTGTTCGTCGTGCTCAAGCCAGTGGACAGGCTCGAGATGCCGCTGGTCGCCGTGCTCAGACCCGTAGACAGGCTGTCGATGCTGCTCGTCGCCGTGCTCAAGCCACTCGACGTCGAGGTCGACAGGCTACTGACGTTGCTGTTGGTCGTGCTCAGGCCGGTGGACAGGCTCGAGATACCACTGGTTGCGGTGCTCAGACCCGTCGACAAGCTGTCGATGCCGCTAGTAGCAGTGCTCAAACCCGACGACGTGGACGTCGACAGGCTGCTCACATTGCTGTTGGTCGTGCTCAAGCCCGTGGAGAGACTGGAGATGCCACTGGTGGCAGTGCTCAGGCCGGACGACGTGGACGTCGACAGACTGCTCACATTGCTATTCGTCGTGCTCAGGCCGGTGGACAAGCTGGAAATGCCACTGGTTGCAGTGCTCAGACCCGTCGACAAGCTGTCGATACCGCTCGTAGCCGTGCTCAGACCCGACGACGTGGACGTCGACAGGCTGCTCACATTGCTGTTCGTCGTGCTCAGACCGGTAGACAGGCTCGAGATACCGCTGGTCGCGGTGCTCAGGCCCGACGACGTCGAGGTCGACAGGCTGCTCACGTTGCTGTTCGTCGTGCTCAGGCCCGTCGACAGGCTCGAGATGCCGCTCGTCGCGGTGCTCAGACCTGACGACGTAGACGTCGACAAGCTGTCGATGCTGCTCGTGGCGGTGCTCAGACCGGACGACGTCGAGGTCGACAGGCTACTGACGTTGCTGTTGGTCGTGCTCAATCCAGTGGACAAGCTGGAGATGCCGCTGGTTGCGGTGCTCAGGCCACTCGACGTGGACGTCGACAAGCTGCTGACGTTGCTGTTCGTGGTGCTCAAGCCCGTGGACAGGCTCGAGATGCCGCTGGTCGCCGTGCTCAGGCCACTCGACGTGGACGTCGACAGGCTGTCGATGCTGCTCGTGGCAGTGCTCAGACCCGACGACGTCGAGGTCGACAGGCTGCTCACGTTGCTGTTCGTGGTGCTTAGGCCCGTGGACAAGCTCGAGATGCCGCTGGTCGCCGTGCTCAGACCGGACGACGTAGAAGTCGACAGGCTGTCGATGCTGCTCGTGGCCGTGCTCAGACCAGACGACGTCGAGGTCGACAGGCTGTTCACATTGCTGTTGGTGGTGCTCAGGCCCGTGGACAGGCTCGAAATACCGCTGGTCGCAGTGCTCAGGCCACTCGACGTAGACGTCGACAAGCTGTCGATGCTGCTCGTGGCCGTGCTCAGACCGCTCGACGTCGAAGTCGACAGGCTGCTCACGTTGCTGTTCGTGGTGCTCAACCCCGTGGACAGGCTGGAGATGCCGCTGGTTGCCGTGCTCAGACCGCTCGACGTAGAAGTCGACAGACTGTCGATGCTGCTCGTGGCAGTGCTCAGACCCGACGACGTCGAGGTCGACAAGCTGCTCACGTTGCTGTTGGTCGTACTCAGACCCGTGGACAGGCTCGAGATGCCGCTGGTCGCCGTGCTCAGGCCACTCGACGTGGACGTCGACAGGCTGTCGATGCTGCTCGTGGCAGTGCTCAGACCCGACGACGTCGAGGTCGACAGGCTGCTCACGTTGCTGTTCGTGGTGCTTAGGCCCGTGGACAAGCTCGAGATGCCGCTGGTCGCCGTGCTCAGACCGGACGACGTAGAAGTCGACAGGCTGTCGATGCTGCTCGTGGCCGTGCTCAGACCAGACGACGTCGAGGTCGACAGGCTGTTCACATTGCTGTTGGTGGTGCTCAGGCCCGTGGACAGGCTCGAAATACCGCTGGTCGCAGTGCTCAGGCCACTCGACGTAGACGTCGACAAGCTGTCGATGCTGCTCGTGGCCGTGCTCAGACCGCTCGACGTCGAAGTCGACAGGCTGCTCACGTTGCTGTTCGTGGTGCTCAACCCCGTGGACAGGCTGGAGATGCCGCTGGTTGCCGTGCTCAGACCGCTCGACGTAGAAGTCGACAGACTGTCGATGCTGCTCGTGGCAGTGCTCAGACCCGACGACGTCGAGGTCGACAAGCTGCTCACGTTGCTGTTGGTCGTACTCAGACCCGTGGACAGGCTCGAGATGCCGCTGGTCGCCGTGCTCAGGCCACTCGACGTGGACGTCGACAGGCTGTCGATGCTGCTGGTAGCAGTGCTAAGGCCACTCGACGTCGAGGTCGACAGGCTGTTGACGTTGCTGTTCGTCGTGCTCAAGCCGGTAGACAGGCTGGAGATGCCGCTCGTCGCGGTGCTCAGACCACTGGAGGTAGACGTCGACAGGCTGTCGATGCTGCTCGTGGCCGTGCTCAGACCGGACGACGTCGAGGTCGACAGGCTGCTCACGTTGCTGTTCGTCGTGCTCAAGCCGGTAGACAGGCTGGAGATGCCGCTGGTCGCCGTGCTCAGACCGCTCGACGTGGACGTCGACAGGCTGTCGATGCTGCTCGTGGCAGTGCTCAGACCCGACGACGTCGAGGTCGACAGGCTGCTCACGTTGCTGTTCGTGGTGCTCAAGCCGGTGGACAGGCTGGAGATACCACTGGTCGCAGTGCTCAGACCGCTCGACGTAGACGTCGACAAGCTGTCGATGCTGCTCGTGGCCGTGCTCAGACCGGACGACGTCGAGGTCGACAGGCTGTTGACGTTGCTGTTCGTCGTGCTCAAGCCGGTAGACAGGCTGGAGATGCCGCTCGTCGCGGTGCTCAGACCACTGGAGGTAGATGTCGACAGGCTGTCGATGCTACTCGTGGCGGTGCTCAGACCCGACGACGTCGAGGTCGACAGGCTGCTCACGTTGCTGTTCGTGGTGCTCAGGCCCGTGGACAGGCTCGAAATACCGCTGGTCGCAGTGCTCAGGCCACTCGACGTGGATGTCGACAGACTACTGACGTTGCTGTTCGTGGTGCTCAGGCCCGTGGACAGGCTGGAAATGCCACTGGTCGCCGTGCTCAGACCGGACGACGTCGAGGTCGAAAGGCTGCTGACGTTGCTGTTCGTCGTGCTCAAGCCGGTAGACAGGCTGGAGATGCCGCTCGTAGCCGTGCTCAGACCCGACGATGTCGAAGTCGACAGGCTGCTCACATTGCTGTTCGTGGTGCTCAGGCTCGTGGACAGACTGGAAATACCGCTGGTTGCGGTGCTCAGACCGGACGACGTGGACGTCGACAGGCTGCTCACGTTGCTATTGGTCGTGCTCAGACCCGTCGAGAGGCTGTCGATGCCGCTCGTAGCCGTGCTCAGACCAGACGACGTGGAAGTCGAGAGGCTATCGATGCGGCTATTGGCTGTGCTCAGACCCGAGGACGTCGAGGTCGACAGACTGCCGACGTTGCTGTTCGTCGTGCTCAGACCCGTGGACAGGCTGGAAATACCGCTGGTCGCCGTGCTCAGGCCACTCGACGTGGAGGTCGACAGGCTGTCCAGGTTGCTGTTCGTCGTGCTGAGGGCCGTGGACAGGCTGGAGAAACCGCTGGTTGCAGAGCTCAGGCCGGTCGACAGGCTGTTGACGTTGCTGTTGGTCGTGCTCAGACCTGTGGACAGGCTCGAAATGCCGCTGGTGGCGGTGCTCAGACCGGACGACGTCGAGGTCGACAGGCTGCTGACGTTGCTGTTCGTCGTACTCAAGCCCGTGGACAGGCTGGAGATGCCACTGGTCGCTGTGCTCAGGCCAGACGACGTCGAAGTCGAGAGGCTGTCCAGGTTGCTGTTCGTGGAGCTGAGTCCAGTGGACAAGCTAGAGATGCCACTGGTGGCAGTGCTCAGGCCCGAAGACGTGGACGTCGAGAGGCTGTCGATTCGGCTGTTGGTCGTGCTCAGGCCGGACGACGTGGAGGTCGACAGGCTCGAGATGCCGCTGGTCGCTGTACTCAGACCACTCGACGTAGACGTCGACAAGCTGTCGATACTGCTCGTGGCCGTGCTCAGACCCGACGACGTCGAAGTCGACAGGCTGCTCACATTGCTATTCGTCGTGCTCAATCCGGTAGACAGGCTGGAGATGCCGCTCGTCGCGGTGCTCAGACCGCTCGACGTAGAAGTCGACAGGCTGTCGATGCTGCTCGTAGCCGTGCTCAGACCCGACGATGTCGAAGTCGACAGGCTGCTCACATTGCTGTTCGTGGTGCTCAGACCGGTGGACAGGCTGGAGATGCCGCTCGTCGCGGTGCTCAGGCCACTAGAGGTAGACGTCGACAGGCTGTCGATGCTGCTCGTGGCCGTGCTCAGACCGGACGACGTCGAGGTCGACAGGCTGCTGACGTTGCTGTTTGTCGTGCTCAGACCCGTGGACAAGCTTGAGATGCCACTGGTTGCAGTGCTCAGGCCCGACGACGTGGAGGTGGACAGGCTGTCGATGCTGCTCGTGGCCGTGCTCAGGCCCGACGACGTCGAGGTCGACAGGCTGCTGACGTTGCTGTTCGTGGTGCTCAGACCCGTGGACAGGCTCGAGATTCCGCTGGTTGCAGTGCTCAACCCAGACGACGTCGAAGTCGAGAGACTGTCCAGGTTGCTGTTCGTCGTGCTCAAGCCCGAAGACGTGGACGTCGAAAGGCTGTCGATGCGGCTGTTGGTCGTGCTCAGGCCGGACGACGTGGAGGTAGACAGGCTCGAGATACCACTGGTCGCTGTGCTCAGACCGCTCGAAGTGGACGTGGAGAGGCTGTCGATGCTGCTCGTCGCGGTGCTCAGACCAGACGATGTCGAGGTTGACAGGCTGCTCACGTTGCTGTTCGTCGTGCTCAAGCCGGTAGACAGGCTGGAGATGCCACTCGTCGCCGTGCTCAAGCCCGACGACGTGGACGTCGACAGACTGCTGACATTGCTGTTGGTCGTGCTCAGACCTGTGGACAGGCTCGAGATACCGCTGGTCGCAGTGCTCAGACCGCTCGACGTAGACGTAGACAGGCTGTCGATGCCACTCGTCGCCGTGCTCAGGCCCGAAGACGTGGACGTCGAGAGGCTGTCGATTCGGCTGTTGGTCGTGCTCAAGCCGGACGACGTCGAGGTCGACAGGCTCGAAATACCACTGGTCGCTGTGCTCAGGCCAGACGACGTCGAAGTCGAGAGGCTGTCCAGGTTGCTGTTCGTGGAGCTGAGTCCAGTGGACAAGCTAGAGATGCCACTGGTGGCAGTGCTCAGGCCCGACGAAGTGGAGGACGACAGACTGCTGACGTTGCTGTTCGTCGTGCTCAGACCTGTGGACAGGCTGGAGATGCCGCTCGTCGCGGTGCTCAGACCACTAGAGGTAGACGTCGACAGGCTGTCGATGCTGCTCGTAGCCGTGCTCAGACCAGACGATGTCGAAGCCGACAGGCTGCTTACATTGCTGTTCGTCGTGCTCAAGCCTGAAGACGTGGACGTCGAGAGGCTGTCGATGCGGCTGTTGGTCGTGCTCAGGCCGGACGACGTCGAGGTCGACAGGCTGGAGATACCACTGGTCGCCGTGCTCAGACCGCTCGAAGTGGACGTGGAGAGGCTGTCGATGCTGCTCGTGACCGTGCTCAGACCCGACGATGTCGAAGTCGACAAGCTGCTCACATTGCTGTTCGTCGTGCTCAGACCGGTGGACAGGCTGGAGATGCCGCTCGTCGCGGTGCTCAGACCGCTCGACGTGGACGTGGAGAGGCTGTCGATGCTGCTCGTGGCCGTGCTCAGGCCCGACGACGTCGAGGTCGACAGGCTGCTGACGTTGCTGTTCGTGGTGCTCAGACCCGTGGACAGGCTCGAGATTCCGCTGGTGGCAGTACTCAGACCACTGGACGTAGACGTCGAGAGGCTGTCGATGCTGCTCGTGGCCGTGCTCAGGCCAGACGACGTCGAAGTCGACAGGCTGCTCACATTGCTATTGGTTGTGCTCAGGCCTGTAGACAGGCTGGAGATGCCACTCGTCGCCGTGCTCAGGCCCGAGGACGTGGACGTCGAGAGGCTGTCGATTCGGCTGTTGGTCGTGCTCAGGCCGGACGACGTCGAGGTCGACAGGCTCGAGATGCCGCTGGTGGCAGTGCTCAGACCACTCGAGGTAGACGTCGACAAGCTATCGATGCTGCTCGTGGCCGTGCTCAGGCCCGACGACGTCGAGGTCGACAGACTGCTGACGTTGCTGTTCGTCGTGCTCAGGCCGGTGGACAAGCTGGAGATGCCGCTGGTTGCGGTGCTCAGACCACTCGACGTAGACGTCGACAAGCTGTCGATGCTGCTTGTGGCGGTGCTCAAGCCCGACGAGGTCGAAGTCGACAGGCTACCGATGCTGCTGGTGGCCGTGCTCAAGCCGGACGACGTCGAGGTCGACAGGCTGCTCACATTGCTGTTCGTGGTGCTCAGACCAGTGGACAGACTGGAGATGCCACTGGTGGCAGTACTCAGACCACTCGAAGTAGACGTCGACAGACTGCCGATGCTGCTCGTAGCCGTGCTCAAGCCAGACGACGTCGAGGTCGACAGGCTGCTGACGTTGCTGTTGGTCGTGCTCAGACCTGTAGACAGGCTCGAGATACCGCTGGTCGCCGTGCTCAGCCCAGAAGACGTGGAAGTCGACAGGCTACCGATGCTGCTCGTGGCAGTGCTCAGGCCACTCGAAGTAGATGTCGACAAGCTGCCGATGCTGCTCGTAGCCGTGCTCAGACCCGACGACGTCGAGGTCGACAGGCTGCTGACGTTACTGTTCGTCGTGCTCAGACCCGTGGACAGGCTGGAGATGCCGCTGGTCGCGGTGCTCAGCCCAGAAGACGTGGACGTCGACAGGCTATCGATGCGGCTATTGGTCGTGCTCAGACCCGACGACGTCGAAGTCGACAGGCTGCCGATGCTGCTCGTGGCCGTGCTCAAGCCAGACGACGTGGAGGTCGACAAGCTGCTGACGTTGCTGTTCGTCGTGCTCAGGCCTGAAGACAGACTGGAAATTCCGCTGGCCGCGGTGCTCAGGCCACTCGACGTGGAAGTCGACAGGCTGCTGATGCTGCTCGTAGCCGTGCTCAGACCCGACGACGTCGAAGTCGACAGGCTGCTGACGTTACTGTTCGTCGTGCTCAGGCCCGTGGACAGGCTAGAGATTCCGCTGGTAGCCGTGCTCAATCCAGACGACGTGGAAGTCGACAGGCTATCGATACGGCTGTTGCTCGTGCTCAGACCAGACGATGTCGAAGTCGACAGGCTGCTGACGTTGCTGTTGGTGGTGCTCAGACCAGTGGACGTAGACGTCGACAAGCTGCCGATGCTGCTTGTGGCCGTGCTCAGGCCAGACGACGTCGAGGTCGACAGGCTGCTCACGTTGCTGTTCGTCGTGCTCAGCCCTGTGGACAGGCTGGAGATGCCGCTGGTCGCGGTGCTCAGCCCCGACGACGTCGAAGTCGACAGGCTGCTCACGTTGCTGTTCGTCGTGCTCAGGCCGGTGGACAGGCTGGAGATGCCGCTGGTCGCAGTGCTCAGACCGCTCGAAGTAGACGTCGACAAGCTGTCGACGCGGCTGTTGGTCGTGCTCAGACCCGACGACGTCGAGGTCGACAGGCTGCTCACATTGCTGTTCGTGGTGCTCAGGCCCGTGGACAGGCTCGAAATGCCGCTGGCGGCAGTGCTCAGCCCAGACGACGTCGAGGTCGACAGGCTGTTGATGCGGCTGCTGGCCGTGCTCAGACCCGACGATGTGGACGTCGACAGGCTGCCGACGTTGCTGTTCGTAGTGCTCAGGCCCGTGGACAGGCTGGAGATACCGCTCGTGGCTGTGCTCAGACCGCTTGAAGTCGATGTCGAGAGGCTGTCGATGCGGCTGTTGCTGGTGCTAAGGCCCGACGACGTCGAGGTCGACAGGCTGCTGACGTTGCTGTTCGTCGTGCTCAGGCCTGTGGACAGGCTGGAGATGCCACTCGTGGCCGTGCTCAGACCACTCGAAGTCGACGTCGAGAGGCTGTCGACGCGGCTGTTGGTCGTGCTCAGACCCGACGACGTCGAAGTCGACAGGCTGCTGACATTGCTGTTTGTCGTGCTCAGGCCCGTTGACAGGCTGGAGATACCGCTGGTCGCAGTGCTCAGGCCCGACGAAGTCGACGTCGAGAGACTGTCGATGCGGCTACTGCTGGTGCTCAGACCGGACGACGTCGAGGTCGATAGGCTGCTGACGTTGCTGTTCGTGGTGCTCAGGCCGGTGGACAGGCTCGAGATGCTGCTCGTGGCGGTGCTCAAGCCACTCGACGTGGATGTCGAGAGACTGTCGATACGGCTGTTGGCCGTGCTCAAACCAGACGACGTCGAAGTCGAGAGGCTACCGATGCGGCTGCTCGCGGTGCTCAGGCCGGACGATGTCGAGGTCGACAGGCTGCTGACGTTGCTGTTCGTGGTGCTCAGGCCCGAGGACGTGGACGTCGAGAGACTGCTCACATTGCTATTCGCAGTGCTCAGGCCAGTCGACAGGCTCGAGATGCCGCTGGTGGCCGTGCTCAATCCCGTGGAAGTCGAGGTCGACAGCGACCCTACCGCGCTGGCCACGGAGAACAACTGGCTGCCGTTGATAGCGTCGGTCGAAGTGGCAGTTACGCGGCCAGCTGCAACGTTGGTGATCTGGCGCTCGCTACCCACCGAACCGACGCTCACGACGCTACTCGGCGTAGTGCCGGCAAACCCACTCAGCACAACCCCGTTCACCGTGGCACTGGAGGTCGCGACCGCTGCAGCTGTCGCACTATTGCTGCCAAGCGCAACGCTGTTGTCGTTGCCGGCATTGGCCCCGGTGCCAATCGCAACGGAGTTGACACCGGAACTCTTCGCACCCCCATCTACCGTCAGGTTGCCGCCGATGGCGACGCTGTTCGTACCGCTGGCGTTTGTCGCCCGACCGATCGCCACAGCCTGCTCGCCCGAGGCAGAAGAACCGCCGTTGCCCGATCCGTCCCCGCCACCCACCGCAACCGAAGAAGTCCCGCTGGCCTTGGCGTCATTGCCCAGAGCGTAGGCGCCTTTGCCAGAGGCCTTGGCACCAGAGCCGATTGCTGTTGCGCTGTGGGAACTTGCCTGAGCATTGTTCCCGATTGCGAGAGAGTAGTCAGCGATCGCATACGCGCTGTTGTTTCCCGAGGTGCCACTTCCGGATCCGTTGCCAATGGCAATGGCATTGGTCACCGAGTTCGGCGCATACCCACCGCCGATCTGATAGGAGGCATGCCCACCTGTCACCACAGCCAAGAGCGTCGCCGCAGCGACCGCCGTCCTCACCAGCTTCGAGCCGCTTTTCTTCCCCCGCGCCGAAGTAATTTCAGACGCCGCAACCCAAGCCCCCAGGGCTTCATTCCAGATACTTCGGTAAGACTTGTTCATTTGCTTTGAGCTCGGTTCACAGAGGGCGGGCGCGGGATCGGCGGCGGGGAAGAGAGACGACCGCCCGCGGTTCGTCGCCCCAGCCAGGGCGTACTTACCCTGACGTTCACAATGGACGCGGTAATGTACGCAGGCGTTTACATTTGGGATCAATAGCTCCCACCGGAAACCGTGAAATGATGATTTAGTTCACAAACTTTCACGATTGGCGACAAATTCAGGTTCGCCAATGTCTCCGTGGAACGTCGATCCAAACACGCCGCCTAGAATCGCCGCCGCTGTTTGTCACAGCGGTTTTCCTCACAAAGGTTGCCCAAATGAAGCCGTTCCTCCCCCATTTCCTGGCCGCATGCACGCTGGCCCTCGCCAGTTCCTGCGTCCTGGCGCAGGACGGCAGTTCCGCCGATGAACTCATTCAGGCGGGCCTCAGCAGCCTCAAGCAGATCGACGAGAGCCGTTCGGGAGAGCTCTGGGACAGCGCATCGGCGTTTGTGAAGACTCGCTTCCCGAAGGCAGAATTTGTCGCCAACACGCAACGCTCGCGCCAGACCGTGGGCGTCGTGGCCCGGCGCGACTGGGCCAGCGTGACGCGCATCCGTTACCTGGACGACAGCGCCGGCATTCCGCCAGGCTTGTACGCCAACGTCGACTTCGCCACCCGCCTGACCAACGACAAGACGGTCTTCGAAAAAGTCAGCTTCCGCCTCGAACCCAACGGCTGGCGCCTGACGGGCTACGTCCCCCGCGAAAACCAATGACCACCGCCTCGGGTGCCGGCCTGCGCATCGGCATCACGATCGGCCTCCACCACGAGGCCGAGACCCTCTGGAACAACGGGATCAAGCAGAACGCCGTGTTCTTGGCGGAGGCGCTGAAGCACTGCCCCAGCGTGGCCTCCGTGGTGCTGGTCAACACGACCGCCACCGCCATCACCCCCGCCCTGCCCTGGGACCAGGCCCGCTGGCCGACCGTGACCTTCGAGGCGGCCAAGGACAGCGTGGACGTGCTGATCGAGCTGGGTGGCCAGATCGATGCCGACCAGACCGAGCACCTGAAGCGCCGCGGCGCGCGGCTGGTGTCGTACTGCTGCGGCTTCGAGTACGTGCACGCCATGGAGTCGATGCTCTTCGGCAAGCCGCTGTGGGGGCGCAACCTGTTCATCAACCAGCGTTACGACGACATCTGGATGGTTCCGCAGGTGGCCCACATCAGCCAGCCGTACTTCGAGGTGCTGCGCCGCGCCGAGGCGCGCGCCGTGCCTTTCGTCTGGAGCCCGGTGTTCCTGGAGGAGCGCTCGCGCGCCCTGCCCGACGGCGGCGTGTATCAGCCGCGCAGCGGGCCGCGACGGTTGAGCGTGATGGAGCCGAACATCAACGTGGTGAAGTTCTGCGTCTACCCGATCCTGATCGCCGAGCTGGCGTACCGCGCCCGGCCCGATGCGGTCGCGCTGCTGCAGGTCACGAACGCGGAGCGCATGGCCAAGGACAGCATGGAGTTCATCACGCTGATGAACCAGCTCGACCTGGTGCGCCAGCACAAGGCGGTCTTCCTGGGCCGGCACGAAACCCCGGTGTTCCTGGCGCAGAACACGGACATCGTGGTCTCCCACCAGTGGGAGAACCCGCTCAACTACTTCTACCTCGAGACCTGCTGGCAGGGCTATCCGCTGGTGCACAACGCGCATCTGTGCGCGGACCTCGGCTATTACTACGCCGAGAACGACGTGGCCGCAGGCAGCGCCCGCGTGCTCGAGGCCATCGACGGGCACGACGCCCAGGCCCAGACCTACCGCGATCGGCAGCGCGCGCTGATCGGACGCTACCTGCCCGGCGATGCGGCGGCCACGCAGACCTACGACACCCTGTTGCAGGGCCTGATGCGGCGTCCGGCCCGCTAGTCAGCCAGACACCCGACACACGGAACCCCCTCGCATGCTCGACCCGTCCGAACTCCGGAACTTCTACCCCGTGATCGTGACACCGAGCCACGACGGCAAGTTCTTCCAGAACTACGTGGCCTCGCTGCTGAACTTCACCATCAACGCCGAGCGCGCCGGCATGAGGATGCAGGTGCTGATGCACCAGGGTGAAAGCCTGGTCACGCGTGCCCGCAACAACTGCGTGGCCCAGTTCCTGGCCAACAAGGAGTGGACCCACCTGTTCTGGGTGGATGCGGACATCGGCTTCTCCGCCGAGGCAGCGTTCCGCCTGCTGCTGTCGGGCTACGACATCGCCGCGGGCGTCTATCCGCTGAAGCGCGAGAACTGGCCGCAGGACGGTGTGGCGGCAGGCACCACGCAGCAACAGTTCGAGGCGGCCTTCACGCGCTACACGGTCAATGCCCAGGCCGAGGAAGGCGCGACGCAGATCGAGCTCGAAGTGCAGCCCGACGGCTTCATGAAAATGACCGAGGCGCCGACGGGCTTCATGGCGATCCGGCGCCAGGTGTTCGAGCGGCTCATGGCCGCCTACCCCGACTTGCAATACACGCCCGACAGCATCGGCGAGACCGACCAGGGGCTGCACTACCGCTTCTTCGATGTGATGGTCGACCCGGTCACGCGGCGCTACCTGTCGGAAGACTATGGCTTCTGCCGGCTGTGGTCGGGCCTGGGCGAGTCGATCTACATCGACGCCAATTCGAACCTGACCCACCAGGGCGCCAAGCTGTACCGGGGAGACTTTGCCCACTCGCTTCAGGCCTCGCTGCCCAACGCGGTCGGGGGCACGGCCGGGATGACGATGGTGCTGAAGGGCCAGGAGCACCTGAAATCCAATCCGTCGCACGGCTGACACCGAGCGAGCGCCCATGAAAAAGCCCCGCCGAAGCGGGGCTTTTTCATGGGGCCGGCGAGTCGATCAATCGGTCAGATCACCGGCTGCCGCAGCCCTCAGGCCGTGACCGTGTCCGCCACGCCCTTGTAGTCTTCGATCTTGTCGAAGTTCAGGTACTGGTAGATCTGCGCGCTGGACGCATCGATCACGCCCGTGGCGGCCATGTACTCCTCGCGCGTCGGGATGCGGCCCAGGCGCGAGCAGATGGCGGCCAGTTCGGCCGAGCCCAGGTACACGTTCGTGTTCTTGCCAAGGCGGTTCGGGAAGTTGCGGGTACTGGTCGACATCACCGTGGCGCCTTCGCGCACCTGTGCCTGGTTGCCCATGCACAGCGAGCAGCCCGGCATTTCGGTGCGGGCGCCGGCATTGCCGAACACGCCGTAGTGGCCCTCCTCGGTGAGCTGTTGGGCGTCCATCTTGGTCGGCGGTGCGATCCACAGCTTGACCGGGATGTCGCGTTTGCCTTCGAGCAGCTTCGACGCGGCGCGGAAGTGACCGATGTTGGTCATGCACGAACCGATGAACACTTCGTCGATGGCAGCGCCGGCCACATCGCTCAGCGTTTTCACGTCGTCGGGGTCGTTCGGGCAGGCCACGATGGGTTCGTGGATCTCGGCCAGGTCGATCTCGATGACTGCGGCGTACTCGGCGTCGTCGTCGCCCTTGAGCAACTGCGGGTTCGCCAGCCAGGCTTCCTGGGCGGCGATGCGGCGTGCCAGCGTGCGGGCGTCGGCGTAGCCTTCGGCAATCATCCACTTCATCAGCGTGATGTTGCTGTTGATGTACTCCTGGATCGGTTCCTTGTTCAGGTGCACCGTGCAGCCGGCGGCCGAGCGCTCGGCCGACGCGTCGCTCAGCTCGAAGGCTTGTTCGACCTTCAGGTCCGGCAGGCCTTCGATTTCGAGGATGCGGCCCGAGAAGATGTTCTTCTTGCCTTGCTTGGCCACGGTCAGCAGGCCCGACTTGATGGCGTACAACGGAATGGCGTTGACCAGGTCACGCAGCGTGACGCCGGGCTGCATCTTGCCCTTGAAGCGCACGAGCACCGATTCGGGCATGTCCAGCGGCATCACGCCGGTGGCGGCAGCGAAAGCCACGAGGCCCGAGCCCGCGGGGAAGCTGATGCCGATGGGGAAGCGGGTGTGGCTGTCGCCGCCGGTGCCGACGGTGTCGGGCGTCAGCAGGCGGTTGAGCCAGCTGTGGATCACGCCGTCGCCCGGACGCAGCGACACGCCGCCGCGGTTGGCCATGAACTCGGGGAGTTCGTGGTGCATCTTGACGTCGACCTTCTTCGGGTACGCCGCGGTGTGGCAGAACGACTGCATCACGAGGTCGGCCGAGAAGCCCAGGCAGGCCAGGTCCTTCAGCTCGTCGCGCGTCATCGGGCCGGTGGTGTCCTGCGAGCCGACCGAGGTCATCTTGGGTTCGCAGTACGTGCCCGGGCGAACGCCCTGGCCTTCGGGCAGACCGCAGGCGCGGCCGACCATCTTCTGTGCGAGCGAGAAGCCCTTCTTGGTGTCGACCGGGCTTTGCGGCAGGCGGAACAGCGTCGAGACGGGCAGGCCCAGCGCTTCGCGCGCCTTGGCCGTGAGGCCGCGGCCGATGATCAGCGGAATGCGGCCGCCGGCGCGCACTTCGTCGAACAGCACGTCGCTCTTGACCTGGAATTCGGTGATGACCTTGCCGTCCTTCAGCGCCTTGCCTTCATAGGGACGCAGCTCGACCACGTCTCCCATGTTCATCTGCGTGACGTCGAGTTCGATCGGCAGCGCGCCCGAGTCTTCCATCGTGTTGTAGAAGATGGGAGCGATCTTGCCGCCGAGGCAGACGCCGCCGAAACGCTTGTTCGGCACGAAGGGAATGTCTTCGCCGGTGAACCACAGCACCGAGTTGGTGGCGCTCTTGCGCGACGAGCCCGTGCCGACCACGTCGCCGGCGTAGGCCACGAGGTGGCCGCGCGCGCGCAGGTCCTCGATGAACTTCACCGGGCCGCGCTTGCCGTCTTCTTCAGGAACGATGCCGGGGCGGGCGTTCTTGTGCATCGCCAGGGCGTGCATCGGAATGTCGGGACGCGTCGTGGCGTCGGGGGCCGGCGACAGGTCGTCGGTGTTGATTTCGCCGGCCACCTTGAAGATGGTGACGGTGATGCTGGCCGGCACTTCGGGACGGCTGGTGAACCACTCGGCGTCGGCCCAGCTTTGCAGCACGCCCTTGGCGTGGACGTTGCCCTTGTCGGCCTTTTCCTTGACGTCGTGGAACTGGTCGAACATCAGCAGGGTTTTCTTCAGGCCTTCGGCTGCCACGGCGCCGACTTCGGCGTCGTCCAGCAGGTCGATCATGGGGCTGATGTTGTAGCCGCCGAGCATGGTGCCGAGCAGTTCGGTCGCGCGGGCGCGCGAGATGAACGCATTCTTCTCGGTGCCGTGGGCCACGGCCGCGAGGTAGCTCGCCTTGACCTTGGCGGCGTCGTCGACGCCGGCGGGCACGCGGTGGGTGAGCAGGTCGAGCAGGAAGGCACCGTCCTTGGCATTCGCGCTCTTGAGGAGCTCGATCGCTTCGGCGGTTTGCTTCGCGCTCAGGGGCAGCGGCGGGATACCGAGCGCGGCGCGTTCGGCAACATGGTCAACGTAGGCTTGCAACATCTTCTTTTCTCCGGAAACTAGGCTATCGGGCGTGCGGTACGGTCTCCAGCGGCCAAGCAAGAGCCGCGCCGCACCCCGGGTTCGGTGCTCGTCTTACTTCTTGGCCGCGTCAGCACCTTCGAAAAGGGCCTTCGGCGGGTTCTTCTTCATTTCGTCGGCAAAGGCGACCTGGGCCGCCGTCTGGCATTCGTCGGCGATGCGCAGGCCGGCCTTCTGGTTCATCAGCATCGACTTGTTGCCCAGCTGGAGCCACATGGCGCCGGCGCGCGGGTCTTCGAGGCGGATGGCGCCGGTGCGGCTTTCGACCGGGTGCATGCGGTACTTCAGACCCTTGGTCGTCACGGTGAAGAAGCCGGGCTTCTTCTCGTCGGGCGTGACGGTCACGTCGGCGCCGAGCTCGCACTGGGCCTTGCCGGTGGACACGCGCTGCGCGACGGCCAGGTCGGCTTCGGTGAGCACGATGTTGGTGTCGTCGGCGATCGGCGTGACCTCTTCGACAGCCTTGGCCGCCTTGCGGGTGACCTGGCGCTTCGGTGGCGTCTTCTTGGCTTCGGCCTTGGCAGCGGCCGGCTTGGTGGCGGTGGCGTTCTGCGCCACGGCGGCCAAAGGCAGGGCCAGCGCAACGGCGGTGATCAATGCGATTTTCTTCATGTGCGGGTTTCCTTGAGGCTGGATTCAGTGGGTTTCTGGAGACCGCGATGCAAACCAGGCTTTCGCCTCGGAGGGCAACGCGCGCCCTGTTGCGTGGGCACGCGTCAGAACCTGCCAGAAATGGCGGTAGCTCGCGCGGTCGTGCAATGTGCCATCAATTTGTGTCGGTGCCCAATCCGCCTCTGCGGCTTTTGTAATGATTTTTGTGGCAATTTGAATCTGCGCCTCGTCGGGCGCGAAGGCCTCGAGGATCGGCCGGATCTGGTTCGGGTGGATGCTCCACATCCGCGTGTAGCCGAATTCGGTGGCTGCCTTGCGGGCCGCGGTGCGCATGGCATCCATGTCGTTGAACTCGGTGACCACGCAGTGCGAGGGCACCTTGCCATGGGCATGCGCGGCCGAGGCCAGCGCCAGCTTGGCCCGCACGACCAGCGGATGGCTGAACTGCCCTGCCGCGCCCATGCCGTCGGCAGGGATGGCACCGGCATGCGCCGACACGAAATCCATCAGGCCGAAGCTCAGCGACTGCACGCGCGGATGAGCGGCGATCTCGAAGGCGTTGTGCACCGCAAGCGGGGATTCGATCAGCACGTGCAGAGGCAATGCACCGGCATCCGCCGCGTCGAGCGCTGCAACAGCCTGCAACACATCGGCCACCGACTCGACCTTGGGTACCATCAGGTGGCTCAGCCGCTGGCCGGCGCGTCCGGCAATGGTGATGACGTCGCCGGCAAAGGCAGGATGGTCGACCGGATGCACGCGCACGCCGACGCGCATGCCGGATTGGGCGGCCAGCGCGAGCTCGGTGACGAGCGCGGCATGCTCGGCCTCGCCACCGACCGGGGCGCCGTCTTCGCAATCGAGGGTGACGTCGAACACGCAGGCGCCGAACTCCTCGGCCATCTCGGCCTGGAGCGCGAGGCTCTTCTTCATGCGGGCCTCGACGCCGCTGTAGTGGTCGCACACCGGCAGCGTCACGGCGCCGGCCTGTGCGCCGAGCAGCACGTCCGCGGGATGGGCGACGGTCTTCGTCGTCATGCGTCTGTCTTCTTGTGCGCCACGATGAACATGCGCGGGAAGGCGAGCAGGCGCTTGCCGTCGGTGCGCACCGGATAGGCCTGGTCCACCCTGCGCTCGTATTCGGCGAGATAGCTCGCCTGGAGGTCGGGCGGCAGCCGGTCGACGAAAGGCTTCAGGCCCGTGCTGCGCACCCATTCGACGATGGAGGCGGCATCGGCCATGCGGTGCTGGTAGATCGTGTGCCAGACATCGACATTCGCCGCCTTGGGCGCCAGCAGGTCGTAGTAAGCGCCCAGCGGCAGCAACAGGGTGCGCAGCTTGTCGGCGTCACCGATGGGCTCGGCCCAGGGCGCTTCGGCCGCGAGCGCGCGCATCAGGCGGTGCGTGGGCTCCTGACGGTTGTCGGGCATCTGGACGGCGAGCACGCCGCCCGGGGCCAGCGCATCGAACAGGCGCGGGATCAGCGTTTCGTGATCCGGCACCCATTGCAGGGACGCGTTGGCATAGATGAGATCGGGCGCTTCGTCCGAAGACCGCGGCGCCCAGGTCGCGATGTCGCTCAATTCGAAGCGCGCGGCCGGCAGGCGCTCGCGCGCACTGACCAGCATGGCTTCGGAGTTGTCGGTGCCCGTGACTTGCGCCTTGGGGAACCGACGAACCAGCAACTCGGTGGAATTGCCCGGACCGCACCCGAGGTCGACCACGCGGGCGGCCTCGGCAAGCGGGACCCGCGCCAGGAGTTCCTGTGCGGGCCGGGTGCGCTCGTCCTCGTAGCGACGGTAGAGCGCGGGGTTCCAGTCGAGCATGGTCAAACCGATTGAGGTGCTACCGGCTTCGCCCGACGCATCCTTCGCGGAACACCGCGGAACCGGCTTTGCCGGGCCGCTGGTGTTGCCCCCTGCAAGGGGGTTGGCGAAGCGACACGAAGTGCGCGAAGCCTGGGGGTTTACAACAAGTGAGCGACGCCGGCGCGTTCGCCTTCGAGCTCTTCGAGGGTCTTGTTGATGCGTTCCTGGCTGAATGCGTCGATTTCGAGGCCTTCGACCAGCTTGTACTCACCGTTTTCGCAGGTGACCGGGAAGCCGAACATCACGTCCTTCGGAATGCCGTACTGGCCGTCCGACGGGATGCCCATCGTGACCCACTTGCCGTTGGTGCCCAGGGCCCAGTCGCGCATGTGGTCGATGGCGGCGTTGGCGGCCGAGGCAGCCGACGACAGGCCGCGGGCTTCGATGATGGCCGCGCCGCGCTTGCCGACGGTCGGCAGGAAGGTGTTGGCGTTCCATTCCTGGTCATTGATCATCTTGGCGACGCTTTCGCCGTTGATGGTGGCGAAACGGTAGTCGGCGTACATCGTGGGCGAGTGGTTGCCCCAGACGGTGAGCTTCTCGATGTCGGCCACGGCCTTGCCGGTCTTGGCGGCGATCTGGCTGGCAGCGCGGTTGTGGTCCAGGCGCAGCATGGCGGTGAAGTTCTTGCGCGGCAGGTCCGGAGCGCTCTTCATGGCGATGTAGGCGTTGGTGTTGGCCGGGTTGCCGACCACCAGCACCTTGACGTTGCGGCTGGCGACGGCGTTGAGGGCCTTGCCTTGCGCGGTGAAGATGGCGCCGTTGACGGCCAGCAGCTCGGCACGCTCCATGCCGGGGCCGCGGGGGCGCGAACCGACCAGCAGCGCGTAGTCGGCGTCCTTGAAGGCGGTCATCGGGTCGCCGTGGGCTTCCATGCCGGCCAGCAGCGGGAAGGCGCAGTCGTCGAGCTCCATCATCACGCCCTTGAGCGCCTTCTGGGCCTTCTCGTCGGGGATTTCGAGCAGTTGCAGGATGACCGGCTGGTCTTTGCCGAGCATTTCGCCGGATGCGATACGGAACAACAGGGCGTAACCGATTTGACCGGCGGCACCGGTAACGGCAACGCGGACAGGCTTTTTGCTCATGGGAAGACTCCAGAAGGTGGTGAAACGGGGTAGCGTCCTCGTGGGGCGCCGCGGTCCAGCGGGGGGAAGCTTTCCCGCGGCGCGGGACCGGGCCGCATTTTAAGCCGATTCAACAAAGGCCGTCTTATGTCTTATATAAGATATCCTCTGGGGGTCCGCCACGGCGCACCCCACCGCTGCCATGAACACGCCCTCCACCCTCGACGAGCCCACGACGCCGTCCTTCAGTCCGCTCTACCAGCAGATCAAGACCTTGATCCTGCAGAGCCTGCAGGCCGGCGAGTGGAAGCCGGGCGAGCCCATCCCCAGCGAGATGGACCTGGCGGTGCGTTACCGCGTGAGCCAGGGCACGGTGCGCAAGGCAATCGACGAGCTGGCGGCCGAAAACCTGGTGGTGCGCCGCCAGGGCAAGGGCACCTTCGTCGCCACGCATGCCGAGCAGCATGTGCAGTACCGCTTCCTGAAACTCGTGCCCGATGCCGGCGACCCCAACACCGAAGGCCCGGCCGAACGCACCATCGTCGACTGCAAGCGCCTGCGCGCCTCGGCCGACGTGGCGCGCGCACTGAGCCTGCGCACCGGCGACGCCGTGCTGCAGGTGCGCCGCGTGCTCGCTTATGCGGGCGTGCCGACCATCCTCGAAGACCTCTGGCTGCCCGGCGCGCCCTTCAAGGGCCTCACGGCCGACCGGCTGCGCGCCTGGCCAGGTCCGATGTATGCGATGTTCGAAACCGAATTCGGCGTGCGCATGGTGCGCGCCGAAGAAAAGATCCGTGCCGTGCTGCCCGACGCCGAACAGGCCCAGTTGCTCGACGTGCCGCTGCAGATGCCGCTGCTGAGCGTGGAGCGCGTGGCGCACACGTACCACGACATGCCGATGGAACTTCGCCGCGGCCTGTACCGCACCGACACCCACCACTACCGCAACCAGTTGGGCTGATCCGATGGCGCCGAAGAACATCGCCCGCGCGGGCGCAAACGCGCACACTCACCCCGCGCAACGCAGCCTTGAGCCCCGAGCATCCGACTACCGCAGTGCGTTGACTCCTGCGCGTCCGATGCGCGATGGTGCATTGCAATAGAATTTTGCGTTGTTTGCATTCCGCAGAAGAAACAAAAGCGTTCGCTCTCAGAACAAGCCAACAAGTCACAAAGCCACGAAAGCCATCTCCCTATGACAGAGCTTGCAACTCCCCCCCGGCCGCCGCGTCGCGAATTCCGGAACATCAACGCCTTCACCGATCTGACAACCTACCGGCTCCCACCGGCGGGCATCGTGTCGATCCTGCACCGCGTGAGCGGTGTGCTGATGTTCCTGCTGATGCCCTTCATCATCTGGATGTTCGACACCTCGCTGTCATCTGACTATTCGTTCGCGAAATTCAAGGCCGCGTTCAACACCGGCATCGGCTTTGCCCCGGGATGGTTCTTCAAGCTCGTCGCACTGGCCCTGATCTGGGCTTACCTGCACCACTTCATCGCCGGCCTGCGCCACCTCTGGATGGACGTGAGCCATTCGGCCGTGACCAAGGAGTTCGGTCACAGCTCTGCCATCTTCACGCTGGCAGCAAGCGTCATCCTCACGCTGGTGCTTGGCGCCAAGCTGTTCGGCCTGTACTGAGAAGGAGCCCACCATGTCTGTGAATTACGGCTCCAAGCGCGTCGTCGTCGGCGCCCACTACGGTCTGCGTGACTGGCTCAGCCAGCGCATCACCGGCGCCCTGATGGCGCTCTTCACGATCATCCTGCTCGCACAGCTGATCTTCTCGCGCGGCCCCATCGGTTACGACCTGTGGGCCGGCATCTTCGCCGCACAGTGGATGAAGGTCCTGACCTTCTCCGTGATCGTCGCCCTGCTCTATCACGTGTGGGTCGGCATGCGCGACGTGTGGATGGACTACGTCCAGCCCGTCGCCATCCGTCTCGTGCTGCAAGTTTTCACCATCGTCTGGCTTGTCGGTTGTGCGGGTTGGGCCATTCAAGTGCTTTGGAAGATCTGACCCACCATGACCTACACAAAAGAAAACATCACCAAGCGCAAGTTCGACGTCGTGATCGTCGGTGCCGGCGGCTCCGGCATGCGCGCCTCGCTGCAACTCGCACGTGCCGGCCTCAACGTGGCCGTGCTCTCCAAGGTGTTCCCGACCCGCTCGCACACCGTCGCTGCCCAGGGCGGCGTGGGCGCCTCGCTCGGCAACATGAGCGAAGACAACTGGCACTACCACTTCTACGACACGATCAAGGGCTCCGACTGGCTCGGCGACCAGGACGCGATCGAGTTCATGTGCCGTGAAGCACCGAAGGTCGTGTACGAGCTCGAGCACTTCGGCATGCCGTTCGACCGCAACCCCGACGGCACGATCTACCAGCGTCCGTTCGGCGGCCACACGGCCAACTACGGCGAGAAGGCCGTGCAACGCGCCTGCGCCGCGGCCGACCGCACCGGCCACGCGATGCTGCACACGCTCTATCAGAAGAACGTGGAAGCCCGCACCCAGTTCTTCGTCGAATGGATGGCGCTCGACCTCATCCGTGACGACGAAGGCGATGTGGTCGGCGTCACGGCCCTCGAAATGGAAACCGGCGACCTGCACATCCTGCAGGCCAAGACCGTGCTGCTGGCCACCGGCGGTGCAGGCCGCATCTTCGGTGCGTCCACCAACGCGTTCATCAACACCGGCGACGGCCTGGGCATGGCCGCGCGCTCGGGCATCCCGCTGCAGGACATGGAGTTCTGGCAGTTCCACCCCACCGGCGTGGCCGGCGCGGGCGTGCTGCTGACCGAAGGCTGCCGCGGCGAAGGCGCCATCCTGCTGAACAGCAACGGCGAGCGCTTCATGGAGCGCTACGCGCCCACGCTGAAGGACCTGGCTCCGCGCGACTTCGTATCGCGCTCGATGGACCAGGAAATCAAGGAAGGCCGTGGCTGTGGTCCCAACAAGGACTACATCCACATGAAGCTGGACCACCTGGGCGCGGACACCATCCACAAGCGCCTGCCGTCGGTCTACGAAATCGGCATCAACTTCGCCAACGTCGACGTCACCAAGGAACCGATCCCGGTGGTGCCGACCATCCACTACCAGATGGGCGGCATCCCCACCAACATCCACGGCCAGGTCGTCATCCAGAAGGGTGAAGACAACAGCGCCGTGGTGAACGGTCTGTACGCCGTGGGCGAATGCTCCTGCGTGAGCGTGCACGGCGCCAACCGCCTGGGCACCAACTCGCTGCTCGACCTGCTGGTGTTCGGCCGCGCGGCCGGCAACCACATCGTCGAGTTCAACGACAAGCTCAAGGAACACAAGGAGCTGCCGAAGAACGCCGCCGACCGCACGTTGCAACGCCTGAACGAACTCGAAGCCTCCACCGGCGGCGAGTACGCGCAGGACGTGGCCAACGAAATCCGCGCCGTCATGCAGCAGCACGCCGCCGTGTTCCGCAAGCAGGCCTCGATGGACGAAGGCGTGGTCAAGATCGCCGCCGTGCGCGACCGCGTCAAGTCGATCGGCCTGAAGGACAAGTCGAAGGTGTTCAACACCGCCCGCATCGAAGCGCTGGAAGTCGACAACCTGATCGAAGTGGCGCAGGCCACGATGGTCTCGGCCGCTGCCCGCAAGGAATGCCGCGGCGCCCACACGGTGGAAGACTACGAGCGTCCCGCGGACGATCCGGTCGCACCGCTGGGTCGCGACGACGCCAACTGGATGAAGCACACGCTCTGGTACAGCGCGGACAACCGCCTCTCGTACAAGCCCGTGAAGCTGCAGCCCCTGACCGTGGCCTCCGTGCCGCCCAAGGTCCGCACGTTCTAAGAATATTTACAAGGTCCATACGATGAAGCGCACATTCCAGATCTACCGCTACGACCCGGACAAGGACGCCAAGCCCTACATGCAGACGGTCGAGGTCGAACTCGACGGCCACGAGCGCATGCTGCTGGACGCCCTGATGAAGCTCAAGGCGCAGGATCCCACGCTGTCGTTCCGCCGCTCGTGCCGCGAAGGCGTCTGCGGCTCCGACGCGATGAACATCAACGGCAAGAACGGTCTGGCCTGCCTGACCAACATGAACACGCTCAAGGGCACCGTCGTGCTCAAGCCGCTGCCGGGCCTGCCCGTCATCCGCGACCTGATCGTCGACATGACCCAGTTCTTCAAGCAGTACAACTCGATCAAGCCGTACCTGCAGAACGACACCGTGCCGCCCGAGAAGGAGCGCCTGCAGTCGCCCGAAGAGCGTGAAGAGCTCGACGGCCTGTACGAGTGCATCCTGTGCGCGAGCTGCTCCACGAGCTGCCCGAGCTTCTGGTGGAACCCCGACAAGTTCGTCGGCCCGGCCGGCCTGCTGCAGGCCTACCGCTTCATCGCCGACAGCCGCGACGAAGCCACCGCCGAGCGCCTGGACAACCTGGAAGACCCGTACCGCCTGTTCCGCTGCCACACGATCATGAACTGCGTCGATGTGTGCCCGAAGAGCCTGAACCCCACCAAGGCCATCGGCAAGATCAAGGAACTGATGGTGCGTCGCGCCATCTGACGGTTTTTCCGAGAAGCCTTATGTCGACCCCCGCCAACGCCCCCGATACGCTGCTCGGCGAACGTGCGCTGAGCAAGCTCAAGTGGCGTTGCCGGCGCGGTCTGCTGGAGAACGACCTGTTCATCGCCCGCTTCTTCGAGCGGCACGAATCCCGCATGACCGTCGGCCAGGCGGGAGCGATGGAGACATTGATGGACCTGTCGGACAACGATCTCCTCGACCTCCTGCTGTGCAGAAAGGAGCCCGAGCCCGCATGGGCCGGGGCCGAGGTGGTCGCCCTGCTGCAGCTGATGCGTACCGACGGCGCTCAGCGCCCAGCCATTTCTTCTCCTTCGTCCTGAATCCTCCTCTGAAAGTAAACCGAAATGAAAGCATCCGATACCAAGGCCACGCTGTCGTTCAGCAATGGCGGCGACAACGTCGAACTGCCGATCTACAAGGGCACCATCGGCCCCGACGTGATCGACATCCGCAAGCTGTATGCGCAGACCGGCATGTTCACGTACGACCCGGGCTTCATGTCGACCGCCGCCTGCCAGTCGGCCATCACCTACATCGACGGTGACAAGGGCGAGCTGCTGTACCGCGGCTACCCCATCGAGCAGCTCGCGACCAACTGCGACTTCCTCGAGACCTGCCACCTGCTGCTGTACGGTGAACTGCCGGATGCTTCGAAGAAGGCCAACTTCACCAAGCTCGTGACGAACCACACGATGGTCAACGAGCAGATGCAGTTCTTCCTGCGCGGCTTCCGCCGCGATGCCCACCCGATGGCCATCATGACCGGCCTCGTGGGCGCCCTGTCGGCCTTCTATCACGACAGCACGGACATCAACAATCCCGAGCACCGCGAGATCGCCGCGATCCGCCTGATCGCGAAGATGCCCACGCTCGTGGCCATGGCCTACAAGTACACCGTCGGCCAGCCGTACATGTACCCGAAGAACGAACTCAGCTATGCAGGCAACTTCCTGCACATGATGTTCGCCACGCCGTGCGAGGAGTACAAGGTGAACCCGGTGCTCGAGCGCGCGCTCGACCGCATCTTCATCCTGCACGCAGACCACGAGCAGAACGCCTCGACCTCGACCGTGCGTCTGTGCGGCTCGTCGGGCACGAACCCCTTCGCGGCCATCGCGGCTGGCGTGGCGTGCCTGTGGGGCCCGGCCCACGGCGGTGCCAACGAAGCGGCGCTGAACATGCTCTACGACATCCAGAAGGAAGGTGGCGTGGAGAAGATCGGCGAGTTCATCAAGAAGGTCAAGGACAAGAACTCGAACGTCAAGCTGATGGGCTTCGGCCATCGCGTGTACAAGAACTACGACCCGCGCGCCAAGCTGATGCAGGAAACCTGCAACGAAGTGCTGACCGAGCTGGGCCTGGAAAACGACCCGCTGTTCAAGCTCGCCAAGGAACTCGAGAAGATCGCCCTGGAAGACGAGTACTTCGTGTCGCGCAAGCTGTACCCGAACGTCGACTTCTACTCGGGCATCGTGCAGCGCGCCATCGGCATCCCCGTGCCGCTGTTCACCGCGATCTTCGCGCTGGCCCGTACCGTGGGCTGGATCGCCCAGCTGAACGAAATGATCGGCGACCCCGAGTACAAGATCGGCCGCCCGCGCCAGCTGTTCGAAGGCTCGCCCAAGCGTGACGTGAAGCCGATCTCGGCCCGCTGATCGAGCGCAGGAGACTCCGCCCCCTGAAAAAGCTGCCTCCGGGCAGCTTTTTTATTGCCTGTTCGACATGCCCCTCCTCGCAGGCCGGCAGCGAGGCCATCGCGCATCGCGATGGCAACAGCTTGAAAACAGTAAGAAAATAGCCAACTCATCGCCAAATGCGATGCCCAAGCCTCCATGAGCACGTCCGAACGCAACTTCGCCCGCCGCATCGACCTCACGTCGCTGCAGCTGTTCGTGGCCGTGTGCGAGCTGGGCAGCATCGGGCGCGCGGCGGAGCGCGAATTCATCGCGGCGTCGGCCGTCAGCAAGCGGCTGTCGGACCTGGAGGCCACGCTCGGCACCGCCCTGCTCTACCGCCATGCACGCGGGGTAGACCTCACGCCGGCCGGCGAGAGCCTGCTGCACCACGCCCGCTCGGTGCTCTACAGCCTCGAGAAGATGCAGGGCGAACTCAGCGAGTACGCCGACGGCGTGCGCGGCCATGTGCGGGTGCACGCCAACATCTCGGCCATCGTGCAGTTCCTGCCGGAAGACCTGGGCGTCTTCACCCGCGCGCACGAGGCCATCAAGATCGACCTCGAGGAGCATCTGAGCAGCGAGGTGATCCGCGCCGTGCAGGAAGGCGCGGCCGACCTCGGCGTGTGCCATGTGGCCGGCGGCGCGGGCGAGCTGCAGAGCCTGCCGTACCGCCACGACCGCCTGGCGCTCATCGTGCCGACGGGGCACGCGCTGGCCGACCGCCGCCGCATCGACTTCGTCGAATCGCTGGCTTTCGACCACGTCGGCCTGCACACCAACAGCTCGATCTACGTCGCCATGCACGAGGCCGCACTGCAGGCCGGTCGCAGCGTCAAGCTGCGCATCCACGTCACGGGCCTGGACGCCATGTGCCGGATGATCGAAAACGGCCTGGGCATCGGCGTGATGCCGCAGCGCGCCTTCGAGCTCATGCAGGACGGCATCGGCCGCGGCCTGGTGAGCGTGGCGCTCGACGACGCCTGGGCGGCGCGCGAGATCCGGCTGGTGGCGCGCGACTTCTCCACGCTGCCCGTGGCCGCGCGCTCGCTGGTGAATCACCTGCACGCGGCCGCCGATTCGACGGACGCACCCGAATCCCTCGCGGCCTGAGCCGCATCGACAGACAATCCATTTCCCCACGAAAGAACGAGACCGACATGGCACGCACGCTCTACGACAAGATCTGGGACGAACACGTCGTCCACACCGAGGAAGACGGCACCGCGATCCTCTACATCGACCGCCACCTGGTGCACGAAGTGACCAGCCCTCAGGCCTTCGAAGGCCTGCGCGAAGCCGGCCGCAAGCTGTGGCGCATCAGCTCGGTCGTGGCCACGGCCGACCACAACACGCCGACCACCGGCTGGGAGCGCGGCTATGAAGGCATCGCCGACCCGACCAGCAAGGAACAGGTCACCACGCTGGATCACAACATCGCCGAATTCGGCGCCGCCGCGTTCTTCCCGTTCCTGAGCAAGCGCCAGGGCATCGTGCACGTGATCGGCCCCGAAAGTGGCGCGACGCTGCCCGGCATGACGGTCGTGTGCGGCGACTCGCACACCTCCACGCACGGCGCGTTCGGCGCGCTGGCGCACGGCATCGGCACCAGCGAGGTCGAGCACGTCATGGCCACGCAGACGCTGTTGGGCAAGAAGGCGAAGAACATGCTCGTGAAGGTCGAGGGCAAGCTGCCCCTGGGCTGCACGGCCAAGGACATCGTGCTGGCCATCATCGGAAAGATCGGCACCGCCGGCGGCACGGGCTACACGATCGAGTTCGCAGGCTCGGCCATCCGTGACCTGAGCATGGAAGGCCGCATGACGGTCTGCAACATGGCCATCGAGGCCGGCGCACGCGCCGGGCTGGTGGCCGTGGACGACAAGACCATCAGCTACGTGAAGGGTCGCCCGCTCGCGCCCACCGGCGTCGAATGGGACCAGGCCGTGAGCTACTGGCGCACGCTGCAGTCCGACCCGGGCGCGACCTTCGACGCGGTGGTCGAACTCGACGCGACGCAGATTCCGCCGCAGGTCACCTGGGGCACCTCGCCCGAGATGGTGGTCGAGATCAACGGCCGCGTGCCCGACCCCGACAAGGAGAAAGACGCCAACAAGCGCGGCGCCATCGAGCGCGCGCTGGTCTACATGGGCCTGGAGCCCAACAAGGCCATGAACGACATCTTCATCGACAAGGTGTTCATCGGCTCGTGCACCAACAGCCGCATCGAGGACATGCGCGAAGCCGCCGCCGTGGTGAAGAAGCTCGGCCAGAAGGTCGCGAAGAACGTGAAGCTCGCGATGGTCGTGCCCGGCTCGGGCGTGGTGAAGGAACAGGCCGAGCGCGAAGGGCTCGACCAGATCTTCAAGGCCGCGGGCTTCGAATGGCGCGAGCCCGGCTGCTCGATGTGCCTGGCCATGAACGCCGACCGCCTGGAGCCCGGCGAACGCTGCGCCTCCACCAGCAACCGCAACTTCGAAGGCCGCCAGGGCGCCGGTGGCCGCACCCACCTCGTGAGCCCGGCCATGGCCGCCGCCGCCGCGGTGCATGGTCACTTCGTCGACGTCCGTACGTTCGCCTGAACCCACCAGAGATTCACATGCAGAAATTCACCGTGCACAAGGGCCTCGTGGCCCCCATGGACCGCGAGAACGTCGACACCGACGCGATCATTCCGAAGCAGTTCCTCAAATCGATCAAGAAGACCGGCTTCGGCGTGAACCTGTTCGACGAGTGGCGCTACCTCGATGCCGGCTTTCCGGGTCAGGACCCGGCCAGCCGCAAACCCAACCCCGATTTCGTGCTGAACCAGCCGCGCTACGCGGGCGCCTCGGTGCTGCTGGCGCGCCAGAACTTCGGCTGCGGCTCGTCGCGCGAGCACGCGCCGTGGGCGCTCGACCAGTTCGGCTTCCGCGCGATCATTGCGCCGAGCTACGCCGACATCTTCTTCAACAACAGCTTCAAGAACGGCCTGCTGCCGATCGTGCTGCCCGAGGCGCAGGTCTCGCAGCTGTTCGACGAGGCCTTCGCCTTCCCGGGCTACTCGCTGACCATCGACCTGGAGCGCCAAGTGGTCGTGAAGCCCGATGGCCAGGAGTTCGCGTTCGACGTGCAGGCCTTCCGCAAGTACTGCCTGCTGAACGGCCTGGACGACATCGGCCTCACGCTGCGCCACAAGGACAAGATCAAGGCCTTCGAGGCCGAGCGCCTGGCGCAGAAGCCCTGGCTGGCGCACACGATGATCTCGTGACCGACCGCATTTCCGTTTTCAAGAAACCTCAGACCAACTTATGAAAATCGCAGTTCTCCCGGGTGACGGCATCGGCACCGAAATCGTGGCAGAAGCCGTCAGGGTGCTCGAAGTCCTCGACCTGAAGTTCGAGATGGAATCGGCGCTGGTCGGCGGCGCGGCCTACGAGGCCCACGGCCACCCGCTGCCCGAATCGACGCTCAAGCTCGCCAAGGAATCCGACGCTGTGCTGTTCGGCGCCGTCGGCGACTGGAAGTACGACAAGCTCGACCGCCCGCTGCGGCCCGAGCAGGCCATCCTGGGGCTGCGCAAGAACCTGGGCCTGTTCGCGAACTTCCGCCCCGCCATCTGCTACGAGCAGCTGGTGGGCGCCTCGAGCCTCAAGCCCGAGCTGATCGCGGGCCTGGACATCCTCATCATCCGCGAGCTGACCGGCGACATCTACTTCGGCCAGCCGCGCGGCCGCCGCACGGCCGTCGACGGCCACTTCCCGGGCGCGGAAGAGGCCTTCGACACGATGCGCTACTCGCGCCCCGAGGTCGAGCGCATCGCCCGCGTCGCCTTCGAGGCGGCCCGCAAGCGCAGCAAGCGCGTGACCAGCGTCGACAAGGCCAACGTGCTCGAGACCTTCCAGTTCTGGAAGGACATCGTGACCGAGGTCGGCAAGGAATATCCGGACGTCGAACTCGACCACATGTACGTCGACAACGCGGCCATGCAGCTCGTGAAGGCGCCCAAGAAGTTCGACGTGGTCGTCACCGGCAACATGTTCGGCGACATCCTCTCGGACGAGGCCGCAATGCTCACCGGTTCCATCGGCATGCTGCCCTCGGCGTCGCTCAACTCGAGCAACCAGGGCCTGTACGAGCCCAGCCACGGCAGCGCGCCCGACATTGCTGGCAAAGGGGTTGCCAATCCTTTGGCTACAATCCTGTCCGCTGCCATGATGCTCCGCTTCTCCCTCAACCAACCCGAAGCTGCCGACCGTATCGAGTCGGCGGTCAAGCACGTGCTGGCCTCCGGCCTGCGCACGGGCGACATCTGGTCCGAAGGCACGAAGCGCGTCGGCACCCGCGAAATGGGCGACGCGGTCGTAGCAGCCATCACCAAAAAGACGATTACCGGCTAACCGCAGCCCGCTTCGTCACGCCCTCCCCCGGCCGACGAGTCGGGGGGCAAAAAAGACTGAATTTTTCTTTCTTCACTAAGGGCAAACTGAAATGGCGAACGCATCCAAGCAACCTCTGGTCGGCCTCGTGGGCTGGCGCGGCATGGTCGGCTCGGTCCTCATGGACCGCATGCAGGCCGAAGGCGACTTCGGCCTCATCGAGCCGGTCTTCTTCTCGACCTCCAACGCCGGCGGCAAGGCCCCGGCAATGGCCAAGAACGAGACCACGCTGAAGGATGCGAACGACATCGAGGCACTGAAGAAGTGCGACATCGTCATCACCTGCCAGGGCGGCGACTACACCAGCGAGGTGTTCCCCAAGCTGCGTGCCGCCGGCTGGAACGGCCACTGGATCGACGCGGCCTCCACGCTGCGCATGAACGATGACGCGATCATCGTGCTCGACCCCGTCAACCTGCCCGTGATCCAGAACGCGCTCGCCAAGGGCGGCAAGAACTGGGTCGGCGGCAACTGCACCGTGAGCTGCATGCTCATGGGCGTGGGCGCCCTCTACAAGGCCGGCCTGGTCGAGTGGATGACCAGCATGACCTACCAGGCAGCCTCGGGCGGCGGCGCGCAGCACATGCGCGAGCTGCTGACCCAGTTCGGCACGCTCAACGCCGAAGTACGCGCGTTGCTCGACGACCCGAAGTCGGCCATCCTCGAGATCGACCGCAAGGTGCTGCACAAGCAGCAGAACCTGAGCGCCGCCGAAACGGCCAACTTCGGCGCACCGCTGGGCGGTTCGCTGATCCCCTGGATCGACAAGGACCTGGGCGACGGCATGTCCAAGGAAGAGTGGAAGGGCGGCGCCGAGACCAACAAGATCCTCGGCCAGGGCGCGGGCTTCGGCACCGCCGCCACGCCGGTGGACGGCTTCTGCGTGCGCATCGGCGCCATGCGTTGCCACAGCCAGGCCTTGACCTTCAAGCTCAAGAAGGACGTGCCAGTCGCCGACATCGAGGCGATGATCGCCGCCGACAACCCCTGGGCCAAGGTCGTGCCGAACACGCGCGAAGCCACGGTCAAGGACCTGACGCCTGTCGCCGTGACGGGCACCATGGACATCCCGGTCGGCCGCATCCGCAAGCTGGCGATGGGCCCCGAGTACGTCGGCGCCTTCACCATCGGCGACCAGCTGCTGTGGGGCGCTGCCGAACCGCTGCGCCGCATGCTGCGCATCCTGCTCGAAGCCTGATGCGGGCTGCTCAGGCCCTTGGAATACAAAAATGTTGCCGAAAGGCAACACAGGATGTCATCGGAAGTATGCGCGCACTGGGTAGAAGAGGCGCATTGCCTTGTCAGTGCATGGTGATGATGCTAACGTCCTCTTACAAATTCAGGGCCTGAGCCGCCCCTATCAGCATGACAAGACATCTGTTGCCCGCGGCCCGCCCTTCGGCCGCCCGCCCCGCCCTGCCGTCGAACGGCTGGCGCCTCTCCATCCTGGGCGCCGCTGCCGCCCTGACACTGGGACTGGCCAGCGCCGACGCCAGCGCCTTCGCGCTGGGGCCGCTGCGGGTGCAGTCGGCACTGGGCGAACCGCTGCGCGCCGAGATCGACGTCACCGAAATCGCCGCCAACGAAGCGGACAGCCTGAAGATCAACATCGCCAAGGCCGAAGCCTTCAAGAACGCAGGCATCCCCTACAACGCGGCGCTGGGCGACGTGAAAGCCACGTTGCAACGCCGTGCCGGCGGCCAGTACGTGGTGCGCCTGGCCGGCAACCGCCCGCTCAACGACCCCTTTATCGACCTGCTGCTCGAAGCCAACGGCGCCTCGGGCCGCATCGTGCGCGACTACACCGTGCTGCTCGATCCGCCGGCCACGCGCCAGGCGGCAGCCGCGCCGATCGCCCCCATTGCGCCGCAGATCGCCACGCCGGTCGAACGCCCCGCACCTGCTCCGCGCGTGCGCCGCGAGCCCGCGCCTGCGGTTGCGGCAACACCGGCACCCGCTGCTTCGCCTGCCCCTGCAGCCGCACCAGCTCCGGCACGTGCCGCCGTCGCGGCCCCCACCGGTGGCAGTGGCGAGCAGCTCACGGTGCGTCGCGGCGACACCGCCGGCAAGATCGCCGCGGCCCACAAGCCCGCCGATGTTTCGCTCGACCAGATGCTGGTCGCGCTGCTGAACGCCAACCCTGACGCCTTCGTCGGCGGCAACGTCAACCGGATGAAGGCCGGTGCCGTGCTCGACCTGCCGAGCGCTGCCGCGGCAGCCGCCGTGCCCGCCGCTGATGCACGCCGCACGATCACCGCGCAAAGCCGCGACTTCGGCAGCTATCGCCAGCGCCTCGCCGAAAACGCGCCGACCACCAACGTGGCCGCCGCCAGCCGTCAGGCCTCGGGCAAGCTGCAGGCCAGCGTGGAAGACCGCAATGCCGCCGCCAGCGCGCCCGACAAGCTCACGGTGTCGCAAGGCAACGCCGCCACGCGCGCTGCCGACGAAAAGGTCGCACAGGCCCGTCAGGCGCAGGACAGCAGCAATCGCGTCGCCGAACTCTCGAAGAACATCAGCGAGCTGAACAAGCTCAAGGCCACCAGCGGGACCGGAACTGGCAGCGGATCGTCCGCAGCCGCCGCGCCCGCAGCGCCGAACACCACCCCCGGCATCGCCGTTCCCGCGCCGTTGACCGGTGCCACGACGCCGTCGCCGGCAGCCCCAACGAGTCCTGCACCCGTCGCTGCACCCGCAGCAACGCCTGCCGCAGCTGTCGCCGCACCGGCAACGCCAGCTCCGGTCGCAGCCCCCGCGGCCACGGCTCCGCTCGCTGCAGCCTCAGCGGCTGCGCCCGCCGCCGCAGCAGCACCGTCTGCCACCGACGCCGCAGCCCTCCCCGTGGCAGCCGCTGCCAGCGCTGCGGCCGCAGCCGCCCCCTTCGTCGCACCCAAGCCCGTGGTCAAGGCCGCGCCGCCGCCACCTCCGCCGGAGCCCAGCTTCCTCGACGAGTTGCTCGACAACCCGCTGATGCTCGCGGGCGCTGCGCTGATCGCGCTGCTGGTCGGCTTCCTGCTGTACCGCGTGCTCGGCCGTCGTCGCGAGGAAATGAGCGAAAGCGTGTTCCTCGAGAGCCGCATTCCCAAGGACTCGTTCTTCGGCGCCAGCGGCGGCGAATCGGTCGACACAAAGAACCGCGGCGATTCCACCGTCTCGTCGCTGTCGTACTCGCCGAGCCAGCTCGACGCGGGCGATGTCGACCCGGTCGCCGAAGCCGACGTCTACCTCGCCTATGGCCGCGACCTGCAGGCCGAGGAAATCCTGCGTGAAGCGCTGCGCCTGAACCCGGATCGCACCGCGATCCACCTCAAGCTGCTCGAAATCCACGCCAAGCGCCGCGATGTGCGCGCCTTCGACGGCCTGGCCACCGAAGTGCACAAGCTGACCAACGGCGTGGGCTCCGAATGGAACCGCGTGGTCGACATGGGCAAGGACCTCGATCCGGGCAACCCGCTGTACGAATCGGGCACGGGCACCGCGCGTGGCGCCAGCCAGGCCGAAACCGCCGCCTTCGCCGGCGCGCTGGCAGCCGCCGCCAAGCCGGCTGCCGCAGCCGTCGTGGCACCGCCGCCCCCGGCCGCACCGCCCGTGGCGTCTGCGCCCCCTGCCTTCGTGCCGTCGGTCGCACCGCTGGACTTCGACCTGGACCTGAGCCAGCCGCCAGCACCTGCGCCCGCTCCGGTGGGCGCCAGCCTGCCGAAGTCGGTCTACGCCCCGACGGCCGCCCCGGCCCCGCTGAGCAATGGCCACGCCGTGGCGCCTGTCGATCTCGAGAACGACTTCGACACCGCACCCGGCGCGCTGACCGCCCACACCCGTCCCTCGTCGCTGAACGACGCGGAGCACAACACCCGCCCGGCCATGCTGCGCGACGCGCTGCCTGCCGATTCCGGCTTCATCGAATTCGACATGAGCGCCCTCGCCGGCCTGCCGGCCCGCTCCGCTGCCGCCGAAGCACCGCGCTCCGCGGCTGTGGCCGCCTCGGCGTCCGCACTGGATGACGATGGCGACGACAACCCGCATGCCGTGAAGCTCTCGCTGGCCCGCGAACTGCAGGCCATCGGCGACGTCGAAGGCGCGCGCTCGCTGGTCGAGGAAGTCGAAGCCGAAAGCGCTGGCGACCTCAAGTCGCAAGCCAAGCAACTGCTCGCCGAACTGCGCTGAGCCGGTTGCCGACTGTCCTTCTGACCGCTTCGTGAGGCTGGCACTCGGCATCCGCTACAACGGCCAGGCATACGAGGGCTGGCAGAGCCAGCGCTCGGGCCGCACGGTGCAGGACAAGCTCGAGGCGGCCCTCGCGAAATTCGCCGGACTGCCCGCCGGCAGCAGAGTCAGCACGCTGTGCGCCGGCCGCACCGACGCCGGCGTGCACGGGCTCATGCAGGTGGTGCACTTCGACACCGCCATCGAGCGCGATCCTTTCTCCTGGATGCGCGGCACCAACCGCTACCTGCCCGACGACATCGCGGTGCAGTGGGCGCACCCGGTGCCTGATGAATTCCATTGCCGCGCCAGCGCCCTGGCGCGCCGCTACGTCTACGTGCTCTCGCAATCGCCCGTGCGGCCCAGCCTGGATTCCGGCCGGGTCGGTTGGTCGATGTACCCGCTCGACGGCGATGCCATGCGCGCCGCCGCGGCGCTGCTGGTGGGCCGGCACGATTTCAGCTCGTTCCGTGCTTCGGCCTGCCAGGCCCTCTCGCCGGTCAAGGACCTGCGCCGCATCGAGATCACGCGCGTGGGCGACGGCGAACGCTGCCGCTGGCATTTCGAGTTCGAGGCCGACGCCTTCCTGCACCACATGATCCGCAACCTGATGGGCAGCCTCGTGCGCATCGGCCGTGGCGACGAGCGGCCCGAGTGGATTTCCGATGTACTCGAAGCGCGCAGCCGCAAGGTCGCGGCACCCACTTTCTCCGCCGATGGCCTGTATTTTCTCGGCCCGTTGTACGACGCCAAGTGGGGTCTGCCGGCCGAGGCCACGTTCCAGGCTGACCGGGCTTCGTATGATGGCCCGCCATGACATCCCCCGCCC
>NZ_QXMN01000124.1:0-2789 GCF_003581445.1 Acidovorax cavernicola
CAAGGACAGCATCCTGGCGGCGCTGCACGAGTCGCTGCGCGACCGGCATATGGCCGAAGTCGATGCGCGCCTCGACCCCGCGCATTGGGCGGGCAGGACCTTGCAGGAGCTGACGCTGAACTACAGCCAGCATCTGCTCGACTATTACGCCGCCAACCATTTCCTGCTGGTCGCAATCCTGAAGATGGATGACGCGCAGGTACAGCAGCGCGTGGCCGCGACGCTGCAGCATGTGGCGCAGCGCCTGTCCCAGGCGCTCGTGGTGATCCTGGGGCGCGAGGTGCCGCTGCTGCAGGTCGATCTGGCGATACGCAGCGTGTTCGCGCTGGTGCAGCAGAAAACGCTGTTCACTCCGGTCGGGCTGCGGCGAGCGCATGCCGATGACTGGCTCGATCCGGCGCGCGAATGCGCGCTGGTGATGCAGCTGTGCCTGGGCGCCCAGGGCGAAGCGGTCGAACCAATGCGTGCGCCGGGCCGTGGCCAGGCCAGAGACCAGGCCTGAATCCGGGCGGGGTCAGCGGCCGCGCTCGGCGCCGGCCTGCGGCTGGCGGAACAGCTCCTCGATGCAGGCGCGCAGCCAGACCTTGGCCGGCTCCTGGGCGAAGCGTCGGCTCCAGTGCAGCGAGACCGCGAAGCGGTGGTCGGGCAGGCTGGCTTCGAGCAGGGCGTAGCCGCCCCGGCGCACAAAATCTTCGGCGATTTCGTGCGGCATGATCACCGCCAGATCGGTCTGGCTGACGATCGCCGGCACGGCCAGGAAGTGGGCCGCCGACAGCCGTATGCGGTCGGTGAGTTCGAGCGCCTGCAGGATGCGCAGCGTCTCGGAGTGCGAGCGCACGGCAACGAATTCGAGCTGGCGCAGCGCGTCGATGCCCAGCTGCGCGCTTTTTTTCTTGCGCAGCAGCGGGTGCAGGCTGCGCAGCAGCACGCAGTAATGGTCCTGCAGCAGCACGCTGCGCTCGGTGCTCAGCACGCCGGGCAGAAAGCCGATCGCCGCATCGAGCGTGCCGCGGTCTAGTGCATCGGCGATGTCGTCCATCGGCAGCGGCAGCGTCTCGATGCGTATGCCGGGCGCACGCGCACGCAGCGCCGCCATCAGCGCGGGCAGGAAGCGCGCTTCGCCGATGTCGCTCAGGTGGATGCGAAACACCTGGCGCGCGGCCTGCGGATCGAACGCCTGGGCTTCGCCCAGGCCGACTTCGAGCGCGGCCAGCGCTTCGCGCACCACGCGCGCCAGGCGTTCGGCGCGCGGCGTGGGGCGCACGCCGCCATGCATGCGCTCGAACAGCGCATTGCCCAGCAGCAGCCGCAGCCGCGTGACGGCCTGGCTGGCCGCGGGCTGCGACAGGCCCAGCTCCTCGGCCGCGCGGCTCACGCTGCGGTGGCGGTAGACCGCGTCGAACACGCGCAGCAGGTTCAGGTCCAGCCGGTTTATATCCATGGAGTGAATATCTCTTAGATGATTTATGCGGTTGCTGGAAATTATCGCCGCGGGCACGATGCGTCGTACGCCAAGGAACCGCCATGCAAGAGACAACCTCCCAGAATTCCGCCCCCTTCACCGTGCGCCATGCCGTGATCGACCTGCTGCGCCAGCTCGGCATGACACGCATTTTCGGCAACCCGGGCTCGACCGAGCTGCCGCTGTTTCGCGACTACCCCGAAGATTTCTCCTATGTGCTGGGCCTGCAGGAGGCCGTGGTCGTGGGCATGGCCGACGGCTATGCCCAGGCCACGCGCCGCGCGAGCTTCGTGAACCTGCATTCGGCCGCGGGCGTGGGCCATGCGATGGCCAACATCTTCACCGCGTTCAAGAACCGCACGCCGATGGTGATCACCGCGGGCCAGCAGGCGCGCTCCATCCTGCAGTTCGACCCGTTCCTGCACTCGAACCAGGCGGCCGAGCTGCCCAAGCCCTATGTGAAATGGAGCTGCGAGCCGGCGCGCGCCGAGGACGTGCCGCAGGCGCTGGCGCGCGCCTATTACATCGCCATGCAGGAGCCGCGCGGCCCGGTGCTGGTGTCGATTCCGGCCGATGACTGGGACCACCCGGCTGAGCCCATCGCGGTGCGCGAAGTCGGCTTTGAAAGCCGGCCCGATCCGCGCGTGCTCGACCTGATAGGTGCGGCGCTCGACGGCGCGCGCGCGCCGGCGCTGGTCGTGGGCGCGGCCGTGGACCGCGGCGACGCCTGGGACGCGGTCGTCGCGCTGGCCGAACGCCACCAGGCGCGCGTCTATGTCGCGCCGATGTCGGGGCGCTGCAGCTTTCCCGAAGACCATCCGCTGTTCGCCGGCTTCCTGCCCGCGATGCGCGAACGCATCGTGCAGCTGCTCGGCGGCCACGACGTGGTGTGTGCCGTGGGCGCGGCGACGTTCACCTACCATGTCGAAGGCCAGGGCCCGCACATTCCCGAAGGTTCGGCGCTGTACCAGCTGATCGAGGACCCGGCGATCGCGGCCTGGGCGCCCGTGGGCACGGCGGCCATAGGTAATATCCGCCTGGGCGTGCAGGAGCTGCTCGCGCGGCCCGCACCGGCCCAGCGTGCCGCTCCCGCACTGCGCGTTGCCGCGCCGCGCGCCCAGCCGCCCGAGGCCGGGCAGCGCATGTCGGTCGCCTGGGCGATGCAGACGCTGGCCGAAGTGCGCGACCCGCGCAGCATCATCGTCGAGGAAGCGCCGAGCTCGCGCTCGACCATCCAGGCCTATCTGCCCATCTTCCATTCGGGCACGTTCTACACCATGTGCAGCGGCGGCCTGGGCCACAGCATGCCCGCGGGCGTGGGCGTGGC
>NZ_QXMN01000038.1:0-59227 GCF_003581445.1 Acidovorax cavernicola
GATTTGATCTTAGCGGCGCAAGCCCCGGGCGACAGTGCCCTAAGTCATGACACCGGGGCGCGCCCCTTGCCATCGCACGGCGCCGTGGGCACCATGGGTGTCTTGCCGCAACGCACGGCGCCCAGGAGACACACCATGACCCATACCGCCGCCGCCCCGCTCGCCACCAGCGATCGCAAGATCGACCGCCTGCTCGCCCACTACGAGGAGAGCCACCGTCATCCGACCAACGAGCTGATCCACTTCGTGGCGATCCCCGCGATCATGCTGAGCATCGTCGGGCTGCTGTTCGCGATCCATCCGTGGGTGGCCTACGCCTTCGTGGCGGCCAGCCTCGTGTACTACGCCCTGCTGCGCTCGCCGGCCTTCCTCGTCACCATGCTGGCGCTCACGGTGCTGGCGCTGGTGGCGGTGCATGCGATGGGCACCGCGGTGCTGCCGGTGTCGGCGGCGATCTTCGTGGTGGCGTGGATCTTCCAGTTCGTCGGCCACAAGATGGAAGGCAAGAAGCCTTCGTTCTTCGAAGACATCCAGTACCTCTGGGTCGGTCCGCTGTTCGTGCTGTCGAAGTTGTTCGTGAAACTCGGCATCCGCTGGTAGCTGGCGGCCGCGCAGCGTCCGTGCGCGAGGGTTCATTCAAGGCGATACGAGCGGCTCGGCCTCATAGGCCCGATGCAGCAAGTCCACGAAAGCCGGCGCTGGCGGCAACCTCACCTCGCCGATGCGATGCACCGCCACGCCCGGTGTCCAGGAGTTCATGACCACCGCGCCAGCCAGCGCGGGCAGATCGGCCACCCGCAGCGCCTGACTGCGCTGCGGAACGCCGAGGCGATCGAGCTGCCGGCGCACGATGCCCATCGTGGTGCCGACCAGGATGTCGGCCTCGGGCCACACCACCGCCTCGCCGTCCCAGAAGGCCAGGCTCCAGATCGACGCCTCGCCGAGCCGGCCGTGCCGGTCGAGAAAGGCCGCGTCGTCGAAGCCCTGGGCGGCGGCCTGGCGCAGCAGTTGGGTCTTGGCGCCCTCGCCAACGTGCTTCATGGACGGCAGGAAGCGCTCATGTTCGATCGCGGCCAGGGTCAGCGGACCCGCAGGGCCATTGGCGGGCGGGCCGGTGCGGATCAGCACGTCAGGCTCCGCGTCGGCCACGACGAACTCGCCGGCCGGGGAGTAGACGGTGGCCGTCAGCGACAGGTCCCCCTGGCCGGCCGTGAGCGCGCTCCGCAGGTGAGCGCGCACTGCGTCGTCGGGCAGTGCCCGGCCGAACAGGGTCTGCGAGGCGAAGCGCAGCCGCGCCAGATGGAGATCGAGACCCCGCACCTGGCCACCGCGCACCTGCATGGCCGTGAAATGGGCGTGGCCGGCGAAGGCGAGCGACGCCAGGGTCTCGGCGGTGGCAGGCTGGCCGTTGCGCTGCACGACGAAGGAAGAAACGAAAGGGGCGCTGGCGGACATGATTTCGTTGCTCCTGGAAACGGGTCGTTGCGGGAAGATCATCAAGTTCCTGAACTATCCCGCGTTGACTTCATTAAAAGAAATGAATAGTTTTTGGAAAATCATCAAAAATCATTTGAAGATCAATGCATCCCAAACTGCTGCCCGGCACCCGAGCCCTGCGCACCTTCGAGGCCGCCGGTCGGCACCTGAACTTCACGCGGGCTGCTGAAGAAGTGGGCCTGACGCCAGCGGCCGTGAGCCACCAGATCAAGGAGATCGAGGACCAGCTGGGCGTGGTGCTGTTCACGCGCACCAGCCGCAGCATCCGCCTCACGCCGGCCGGCGCCGTGTGGTTCGAGGCCACCGCCGACGCGCTCGACACCCTGCGCCGCGCCGCCGGCCGCGCCCGGCGCATGGCGCGCGGGGCGGCGACGCTGCGCCTGTCGACCAGCGCCCGCTTCGCGACCAACTGGCTGCTGCCCCGGCTGCCGCAGTTCAGGGCCGCGAATCCGGGACTGGAGCTGGGCTTCGACATTTCCGACGCGCTGCGGGATTTCGACGCCGACGACATCGACGTGGCGATCCGGTTCGGCACCGGGCGCGACGCGGGTACCCGCTCGCAGCGCCTGTTCGACACCCTGATCGTGCCGGTCTGCAGTCCGAAACTGCTCGCCAGCGGCCCCCGGCCGGCAACGCCGCGCGACCTGCTCCAGCACACGCTGTGCTACGTCGACTGGAAAACCGAGGGCATGGTCTGGCCGAACTGGCCGATGTGGATGGCCGCGGCAGGCATCGAAGACTTCGACGACAGCCGCTGCATCGGATTCGCCGATTCGAGCGACGTGGTACGCGCCGTGACCGAAAGCGGCATGGTCGGCCTGGCCGACCTGGACATGATCGCCGCCGACCTCGCCCAAGGCCGGCTGGTGCGGCTGTTCGACATCGGCGTGCCCATGACGGCAGGCTACGCCTACCACCTGGTCTACCCCGAGGGCAGCGCCCAGGACCCGCGCATCCAGGCGTTCCAGGGCTGGCTGCTCGGTCAGGCGGCACAGGCCCGGGAAGCGCCCGGAACTTGAAAAATGCCAAACGGCATACAAATATCCAACAAATCGCGACAAAAGCTATCGCAACGATAGAAACCCAAGGGAACCCTTGGCTTAGCACTCCCTCTAACCGAGTGCTAATATGGCCAACACAAAGGAGTTTCCCCTGATGACAACGCTGTCTGGAGTCTCTGCCAACCAGCTGGCCGTCGCCAATCCATGGTCGATGGTTCCCCCGCTGGGCAACCTGGATGCCTACATTTCGGCCGCCAACCGCCTGCCGCTGCTCACGCTCGAGGAAGAGCAGGGCTTCGCACGCAAGTTGCGCGACCAGAACGATCTCGAAGCCGCCGGTGCGCTCGTCCTGTCGCACCTGCGCCTCGTCGTTTCCATTTCCCGCCAGTACCTGGGCTACGGGCTGCCGCACGGCGACCTGATCCAGGAAGGCAACGTCGGCCTCATGAAGGCCGTGAAGCGTTTCGACCCCGACCAGGGCGTGCGGCTGGTGAGCTACGCCATGCACTGGATCAAGGCCGAGATCCACGAGTACATCCTGAAGAACTGGCGCATGGTCAAGGTCGCGACGACCAAGGCCCAGCGCAAGCTGTTCTTCAACCTGCGGTCCATGAAGCAGGGTTTCAAGGCCGACTCGGCCGCGGCCGACAACGGCACGCACCGCGAAACGCTGAGTCCCGACGAGGTCTCGCAGATGGCCACGCGCCTGAACGTGAAGCCCGAGGAAGTGCTCGAGATGGAAACCCGCCTGTCGGGCGGCGACGTGCTGCTCGATCCGGGTCCGTCCGATGACGGCGACGAAGGCTTCGGCCCGATCGCCTACCTGGCCGACGCCACGCAGGAACCGACCGCACTGCTCGAATCGCAGCAGCGCGACCGCCTGTCGAGCGACGGCATCGCCACCGCCCTTGAGGCGCTGGACGACCGCAGCCGCCGCATCGTCGAAGAGCGCTGGCTCAAGGTGAACGACGACGGCTCGGGCGGTATGACGCTGCACGACCTGGCCGCGGTGTACGGCGTGAGCGCCGAGCGCATCCGCCAGATCGAAGTGGCCGCGATGAAGAAGATGAAGAAGGCGCTGGCCGAATACGCGTAAGCGCAGCCACCGCCCTCCCCTCGAAAAGAAGCCCGGTCATGCCGGGCTTTTTTTCATTCAGGGGGTCGATTTGGCCAGCGTACGCAGCGCCCGCTTCGCGATGTAGCGGGTCTCGGCAACCGGCGATTCGGCCACCCAGCGCGTGCACAGCGTCTCGACCCATTCGGGCTGTGTCTTGCTTGCGTCGTTGAGCCAGTTGGCCACCGAGTTCTGCACATAGCGATGGCCGTCGGCGCGCAGCGGCTCCAGCAGCGGCAGCGCGAGCCAGGGCTCGGTTTTCAGCGCCTCGATCTGCGCGCACCACACACCGCGCGGGCGCGTCAGCTCGCTGGCGAAGCGACGCACGTTCGGGTCGGCATCGGACACCCAGGGCTGCAGCAGCGCCAGCGCTTCGTCGAGCGAGCCGATGACGCTGTCGCGCACCGCCATCCACGCGAACTCGCGCACGCCGAAGTGCGGGTCGGCCGCGAAGCGGCGCACGGCGTCGAGCTGGTCGGCGAGCGGCAGGCCCGACAGCGTGATCCACTGCACCGCCCAGCAACGCGCGACGTCGCTGGCGTGCGTGGCCAGCCGGTGCGCCACGGCATCGCGCTCGGCGTGTTCCGCCGTCATGTCGTACAGCGCCCGCGCGATGTGGCTGTGGCGCTGCATGGGCTTGAAGGCCGCCAGCATGGCGAGGGTGTCGTCGAGCCGTTCGTGCGCCGCGTCGAGGCCGACATGGCCCGCCACGCTGCGCGCAAGCAGCGGCAGCTCGAGCGCGAGGAATTCGTTGAGATTGACCGTCTCGATCAGCCCGCCGTTCAGCGCGCCCAGCACCTCCGGCGGAATGAGCGCGATGCGGAACGCGCCCTTGCGCGACTTCAGGTGCTCCACCGATGCCATGGCCCGGACGCCCGGTTCAGGAGGCGAGCAGCGTCTTCAGGTCCGACACCATGGCCGGCACGCCCGCGCCGTAGCGCGCGTACAGCCGCAGCCGGCCCTGCGGGTCGTAGATGTAGCTGGCGGCCGAGTGGTCCATGGCATAGCTGGTCGGCGTCTTGCCCTCGACCTTCTTGTAATAGACCTTGAAGTCCTTCGCGATGGCGGCCAGCTGCTCGGGCGTGGGGATGAGCGCCACGAAGCTCGGGTCGAACGCGCCCATGTAGGCCTTGAGCACTTCGGGCGTGTCGCGCGCCGGGTCGACCGTGACGAACAGCACCTGCAGCTTGCTGCCGTCGGCGCCGAGCTGCTGCTTGACCTGCGCCATCTCGGTCATGGTGGTCGGGCAGACGTCGGGGCACTGCACGTAACCGAAGAACAGCACGACCGCCTTGCCCTTGAAGTCGGCCAGCGTGCGCACCTTGCCGTCCGCGTCGGTGAGCGAGAAATCCTTGGCATAGTCGGCGCCCGTGATGTCGACCGCCTGGAAGCTCTGCTTGGCCTGCTCGCTGCAGGCCGACAGACCCAGCCCCAGCGTGGCCGAGGCGGCCACCCAGCCAGCCGTGGCGGCGATCGATTTCAGGGCATTGCGCTTGTTCATGGGCAGGCAGTCCGGTCAGCGGAGGTAATGGTCGACAAGCAGTGCCGCGAACAGCACGCTCAGGTGGATGAGCGAAAACCGGAAGGTCTTGCGCGCCAACGTGTCGGAGTAGTTGCGCCACAGCGCGAAGGCATAGCCGGTGAAGCCGATGCTCACGCCGATGGCGACCACGAGGTAGAGCCAGCCGCTCATGCCGTAGATGAAGGGCATCAGGCAGGCCGCGAACAGGATGAAGGTGTACAGCAGCACCTGCAGTCGCGTGAACTCGTTGCCATGGGTCACGGGCAGCATCGGCAGGCCGGCCTTGCGGTAGTCCTCGACGCGGTACAGCGCCAGCGCCCAGAAGTGCGGCGGCGTCCACAGGAAGATGATGAGGAACAGGATCAGCGCCTCGGGACCGACGTCACCCGTCATGGCAGCCCAGCCCAGCACCGGCGGCATGGCGCCCGAGGCGCCGCCGATCACGATGTTCTGTGGCGTCAGGGGCTTCAGGATGACGGTGTAGATCACCGCGTAGCCGACAAAGGTGGCGAAGGTGAGCCACATGGTGAGCGGGTTGACCGTGAACCACAGCAGCGCCGAACCGGCGGCGCACAGCAGCGTGGAAAAGCCCAGCGCCTGCCAGTCGCTCAGTTCACCGCGCGCCGTGGGGCGCCAGGCGGTGCGTTTCATCTTGGCGTCGATGCCCTTCTCGACCAAGCAGTTGAACGCCGCGGCCGCGCCGGCCACCAGCCAGATGCCCAGGCAGGCCAGCACGCCGCGCTGCACGTCGGCCCACGACGGCAAGCCGGGCACGGCGAGCACCATGCCGATCAGCGCGCAGAACACGATCAGCTGCACCACGCGCGGCTTGGTGAGCGCGTAGAACTGGCGCAGCACGCTGACGGTGCTGGCTTGCTGAACAGGGATCGGGGTGCTCACGCGGTGGCTTTCTTCGGGTTGGGGGTGCCGCGCGCATTGTCGACGGCGCGCGAAATCGGCGCAGCGGCGGCGCTTTCGCGGCGGCTCTCGCACAGCGCCCAGGTCAGGACCACCGCCAGCGCCGCGGCGCCACCGGTGTGGAGCACGGCGGCGGCCAGCGGCCAGCCGAGCAGCACGTTGCCCAGGCCGGTGGCCAGTTGCAACAGTGCCAGCCCGAGGAGCCAGCGGGCCTGCGGACGCAGTGCCTCGAGGCGGCGCAGGCGCCAGGCCAGCAGGCCGAGCGCGACGAACACGACATACGCCATGAGGCGGTGTGCGTAGTGGATGGCGGTGAGCGCGGAAAAATCGAGCGGCTGGCCTTCGCCGGTCACACCGAGGTGACGCCAGATCTCGAAGCCCTGCACGAAGTTCATCGGCGGCCACCAGCTGTCCTGGCAGGTCGGGAACTGCGTGCATGCCAGCACCGCGTAGTTGGTGCTGACCCAGCCGCCGAGCGCGATCTGCAGCACCAGCAGCACCGCCGTGACGATCAGCCCGTTGCGCAAGGCGGGCGACACGGCCGTGGGCAGGCGCTGCGCCGCCACCTGCCGGTAGCGCACGGCCTGGATGCACAGCAGCGCGAGCAGCACGATGGCGCCCATGAGGTGCATCGTGACGATGGCCGGGAACAGCTTCCAGGTGACGGTCATGGCGCCGAACGCGCCCTGCAGGCAGACCCAGACCAACGTGGCCGCGGGCCACCAGGCGCTGAGCACGACGTGATGATGGGCGCTGTCGGTCGGCGGCGCAGGCTGGCGCCGCTGGCGGCGGCGCACGATCCAGGTGGCGCCCGCGAGCGTGAGGATCAGCACCCCGACGCCGGTCGCGAGGTAGCGGTGGACCATTTCGATCCAGGCCTTGCTGTGCGTCACCGGGCCGGTCGGCTGGGCTGCCTGCGCCATCGCGATCTCGTGGCGCGCGCCGGCCGGGCTGGCGTTGCCGTAGCAGCCGGGCCAGTCGGGACAGCCCAGGCCCGAATCGGTGAGCCGCGTGAAGGCGCCGAACAGCGTGAGGTCGAAGGTGAGGAAGAGCGTGAGCACGGTCAGCGCATGCAGCCGCCGCGCGGGGCCGGAGCCGGCATTGCGGCGCCACACCCAGACCAACGGGCCGAGCGCGAGCAGCACGCCGGCGCCCATCATCCAGACGATCGGCGTGAGGTCGTAGAGGGAGCTCGTGTCCATGGGGCAGTCGTTCGGGCGGGGCTCAGCGGCCCGCTTCGTCCCAAGAGGACGAGGCGCGCAGCAGGCGATCGATGTCGCGCTTGGCGCGGCTCGCGCCGGCGGCGTCCATGCGGGCCGGGAAACGCATCATCCAGTTGCCCATCGGATCGACCACGTAGAGGTGCTCGGGCAGCGTGTGCCCTTGCACGGGCGCAAGCCAGCGGGCCAGTTGCTCGGCCGGCACGCGCAGCACGGTCGCGCCGTGCAGGCCGTTGGTCAGGCGCTCGGGCACGGGCGCCGCGTCGCTCACGAGCCAGACGCGGTCCAAGCGGTCTTTCTCGCGGCCCAGGCTCTCTCGCAGCTGGCGCTGAAGATACAGCTGCTGCTCGCACAGCGCATCGCAGGCCGCGTCGGCCACTGCCACCAGCAGCCACTGGCCTTTGAGCGTGGTCAGCTCGACCGGTGCGCCGTTGCGGTCGGTTGCGGTCAGGCGGGGCATCTCACGTTGCGGATCGATCAGCTCGCCGTACACGCTGCGGCCCTCGGGGCGGATCACGTAGTAGGTGAAGTAGGAGGCAATCACGGGCGCCGCGCACATCAGCAGCACGGCGATCATCTTCCAGCGCCCATGGACGGTGCGGCGGTTCTCGGCCTCCTCGAGCGCCTGGCCCGGCGACGGCATCGAGTGCACGGTCAGGCCCAGCGGCTCGTCAGAGGCCGCGGCCATCGCGTGCGCGGCGCCGCGCGCGCCGGAAGGGGGAGATGAATTGGAACCAGACATAGAGGATGACAACGAGGGCCGACAGGCCGAACCACTGGAATGCGTAACCGTAGTGCCTCTCCAGCCCCAACGCCGGGGCCGGCCAGTCGCGCTGCAGGCCCTCGGACGCCGGCCCGCTCTGCTGCAGCGACACGTCGGTGCGCAGCGGCAGCTGGGTCTCGGCACGGAATGCCTCCAGGTCGAGATTTTGCCGGATGGGGGAAGACCCCTGAATGCCCGGTGCCGGGGCGATGCCTGATGCCACCGGGGCCGAGGCCGCGCCTGAGGCCGTCTGGGCCGGCACGGCAGCCGATGCAGCAGGCGCCGGCGCGGCCTTCGACCCCAGCTCGAACAGATGGCTCGGCGGCGGCTCGATCAGCGCCGTGAGTTCGACGATGCCGGCCGGCGTCTCGACCGCGCCCAGCTGCGTGCGGTCGACGAAATTGCGCTGCACCCAGCCACGCTGGACCATCACGGTCTGCTCGCTGCCCTCGAGCGCGAACGGCGTCAGCACATAGAAGCCCGGCGTGCCGTGCATCTGGCGGTTATCCAGGTAGACGGTCTGCGCCGTGAGCCACAAGCCGCGCAGGTGCACCGGGCGGTGCAACTCGCCGACCGCTTCGCCCAGCGCCAGGAACTCGGCCTGCGACAGCGGCGCTTTCTGCTTCTGCGCGTCGATGCGGGCCTGTAGCGCTTCTTTCTGCGCAGCGCGCGACAGCTGCCAACGGCCCAGCGAGACGGTGGCCGCCAGCGCCAGCACAGCCGCCAGCGTGACGACCAAGAAACGACCCCGACCTGCGCGGCGGCGCGGTGCGGCTGAGGGAGAAAGGGGCTCGGGGGTCACTGGAGCGGACGGGGCGTGCGGCCGATAATGCGGATCATGAAATACTTCGTCGCCCTGATCTTTCTGGGCATCTTCGCGAGCCTCGGCTTCGCGCTCTACTTCATGCTGAAAGACGGTCGCGACGGCCGGGCGAAGCGCGGAGGCATGGCCCGCGCGCTGACCTTTCGGATCGGCCTGTCGGTGTTTTTGTTCCTCTGCATGCTGCTGGCCTGGAAGCTCGGCTACATCCAGCCCACCGGACTCCCACTCGGGAAGTAGCAGATGGTGCTCGTTCCACGAGAACCATGAAAAAGGCGCCTTACGGCGCCTTTTTTCTGGAATGCCGTGAGTGTCTTCGCTCAAAGCCAATAGACCAGCACGTACAGGCCCAGCCAGACCACGTCCACGAAGTGCCAGTACCAGGCGGCGCCTTCGAAACCGAAGTGACGTTCGGCCGTGAAGTGGCCCTTCTGCAGGCGCAGCGTGATGAACAGCAGCATCAGCATGCCGATGAACACGTGCAGGCCGTGGAAGCCGGTCAGCATGAAGAAGGTCGAACCGTAGGTGCCCGAGCTGAGCTTGAGGTTCAGTTCGGTGTACAGGTGGAAGTACTCGTAGCCCTGCACGCCCAGGAAGATCACACCCAGCAGCACGGTGAGCCACATGAAGCGGATGCACTGTGCGCGGTGGTCGGCACGCAGCGCGTGATGGGCGATGGTCAGCGTCACGCCCGAGCTCAACAGCAGCGCGGTGTTGATGGTCGGCAGCCAGAACGGGCCGACGGTCTGGAAGGGCTCGACGATGCCGGCCGGCGAACCGGTGGCACCGGCCGCGACGCTGGGCCACACGGCCTTGAAGTCGGGCCATAGCATGGCGTTGTCCAGGCTGCCGAGTGCCGGCAGTGCGTGGGTGCGTGCCCACCACAGCGCCGTGAAGAACGCACCGAAGAACATCACTTCCGAGAAGATGAACCAGCTCATGCTCCAGCGGTACGAGAGGTCGATCTTGTGGCCGTACTGGCCGCTCTCGCTCTCGCCGACGGCGGCACGGAACCAGACGAAGAGCGTGCCGAGCCAGATCAGCATGCCCAGCAGCAGGGACCACGCGCCCCACTGGTGACCGTTGATCCATTGCGCCGCACCGAGGATCACGAAGAACAAGCCGATCGCGGACACGACCGGATAGGACGACGGTCCGGGCACGAAGTAGTAGGGCGTGGTGCCGTGGGTGGTTGAACTCATATCAGCTCCTGGCTTTCTTTCTTCTCTCGATTCAATGATTCTGGAGATCGTGGTTTTTATCTTCGGCTCAGCAAGCACCGCTCAGGCGGACGCGACCACATGCCGCACCAGCAGCACCAGCCCGACCACGAAGACGATCACCGCGGCAAACGCCACCGCGATGACGTGCAGCGGATTGAGCTTGCCCAAGTCTTCCTTGTAGGCGCTGTTGCGACGCACCCCGAAGAACGACCAGCCCACCGCCTTCATCGTGTCCCACAGCGTGGGTTTGCGGCGCGGGGCTTCGGGTGGTGGCGAGCTCACGAGCGCGGCTCATTGGCGACATTCGAAACGGCGGCCACCGGGGCCGGTGGCGTCTTGCCGCCCACCTCGAAGAAGGTGTACGACAGCGTGATGGTCTTGACGTCCTTCGAGATCTTCGGATCGATCACGAAGGCGACCGGCCACTGCTTCTTCTCGCCCGCATCGAGCGTGTACTGGTTGAAGCAGAAGCATTCGAGCTTGTTGAAGTGTGCCGCGGCCTGCTGTGGCGCATAGCTCGGGATGGCCTGCGCGGCCATGCGGCGGTTCTGCGTGTTCTGGAACTCATACATCACCGTGTTCAGCTGACCCGGATGCACTTCGATGAAGCGCTCGGCCGGCTTGAAGTCCCAGAGACCGCCGCGCACGTTGGAGTCGAACTCGACCTTGATCGTGCGGGTCATGTCGACCTGCGTGTTGTCGGGCACGCGCACGTTCTTGGCGCCGCTGGCACCGCCCGGCACCTGGAGCTCGGAGAGTGCGAGGATGTTGATGCCGGTCATTTCGCAGATCGCGCGGTACATCGGCACCAGCGCATAGCCGAAGGCGAACATGCCGCAGGTCACGACGGCCAGCTTGCCGACCATGCGGACGTTGGCGCGGCGGATGCGTTGGCCGAGGCTCATGCTGTTGCTTTCGTTCGGGGGTGCGATGCGACGCGGTCAGCGCCCGCTGAACCAGACCATGCGGACGATGAAGCCGATGAAGAAGATCACCGCGATGGAGGCCAGCGTGAGCCCCATGCGTCGGTTGTTCTTGCGTTGTTCGGGCGTCATCGTGGCCATGGGGTCGCTGCGGTGTGGACGGATGTCGTGGCTCGCGCGGGTGATCAGCCGATCACCTTGGTGGCGGTCACGTCGAGCTTGGGCGGGTTCTCGAAGGTATGGAACGGTGCCGGCGACGGCACTTCCCACTCGAGGCCTTCGGCCGCTTCCCAGGGCTTCTGTGCCGCTGCTTCACCCTTGCCGCGCATCGAAGGCAGCACGATGAACAGGAAGAAGTACACCTGGGCGAAGCCGAAGAAGAACGCACCCACCGAAGCGATGGCGTTGAAGTCGGCGAACTGCATGGGGTAGTCGGCGTAGCGACGTGGCATGCCGGCCAGACCCAGGAAGTGCATCGGGAAGAAGGTGACGTTGAACGAGATCAGCGACCACCAGAAGTGGACCTTGCCGCGCGTTTCGTTGTACATCACGCCGGTCCACTTGGGCGCCCAGTAGTAGAAGCCCGAGAACATGGCGAACAGCGAGCCGGCCACCAGCACGTAGTGGAAGTGGGCCACCACGTAGTACGTATCCTGCAGCTGCGTGTCGATCGGCGCCACGGCCAGGATCAGGCCGGTGAAGCCGCCCATCGTGAACACGAAGATGAAGCCGACCGCGAACAGCATGGGCGTCTCGAAGGTCATCGAGCCCTGCCACATCGTGGCGATCCAATTGAAGATCTTCACGGCCGTGGGCACCGCGATCAGCATGGTCGCGTACATGAAGAACAGCTGGCCCGTGAGCGGCATGCCGGTCGTGAACATGTGGTGGGCCCACACGATGAACGACAGGATGGCGATCGACGAGGTGGCGTACACCATCGAGGCGTAGCCGAAGAGCTTCTTGCGCGCGAAGGCGGGCACGACCTGGCTGATGATGCCGAAGGCCGGCAAGATCATGATGTAGACCTCGGGGTGGCCGAAGAACCAGAAGATGTGCTGGTACATCACCGGGTCACCGCCGCCGGCGGGATTGAAGAAGCTGGTGCCGAAGTGGCGGTCGGTCAGCGTCATGGTGATGGCGCCGGCGAGCACGGGCATCACGGCGATCAGCAGGTAGGCGGTGATGAGCCAGGTCCAGCAGAACATCGGCATCTTCATCAGCGTCATGCCGGGGGCGCGCATGTTGAGGATGGTGACGATGATGTTGATCGAACCCATGATCGACGAGGCGCCCATGATGTGCATCGCGAAGATGCCGGCGTCCATCGAGGGGCCCATCTGCAGCGTGAGCGGTGCGTACAGCGTCCAGCCGGCCGCGGGTGCGCCGCCGGGCATGAAGAACGAACCCGCCAGCATGATGGCTGCCGGGATCAGCAGCCAGAAGCTGAAGTTGTTCATGCGCGCGAACGCCATGTCGGATGCGCCGATCTGCAGCGGGATCATCCAGTTCGCGAAGCCCACGAAGGCCGGCATGATCGCGCCGAACACCATGATCAGGCCATGCATGGTGGTGAACTGGTTGAACAGCTCGGGGTTCACCATCTGCAGACCGGGCTGAAACAGCTCGGCACGGATCAGCAGCGCGAGCACGCCGCCGATCATCAGCATCGTGAAGCTGAACAGCAGGTAGAGCGTGCCGATGTCCTTGTGGTTGGTCGCGAACACCCAGCGGCGCCAGCCGGTGGGCGCGTGGTGGTCGTGATGATCGTCGTGTGCGTGGCCGCCTGGGGCGTGACCATGGGGGTCGAGGACTGCGCTCATGTCGTTGTTCCTTGCAATTTCTTCTTCGCGGGGCGCCGTCGGATCACTTGCCGCGCAGGGCCAGCACTTCGGCCGGTTGCACCAGCTGGCCCGTCTTGTTCGACCAGCTGTTCTTGGTGTACGTGGCCACGGCCGCGAGGTCGGTGTCGCTCAGCTGCTTCCAGGCAGGCATCGCACCGTTGTTCTGACCATTGAGCAGCACCAGCAGCTGCACCTTGTGGTCGGAATCGGTCACCTTGGCTGCGCCGTCGAGCGGCTTGATCGGGCCCGCTCCCTTGCCGTTGGCCTGGTGGCAGGCCGCGCAATTGGAGGCATAGACCTTCTCGCCGCGTGCCAGCATGTCGGGCAGCGTCCAGACCTTGGTCGGGTCGTCGAGCTTGGCTGCAGCTTCCTTGCGCTTGGCGGCGACCCAGGCGGTGTAGTCGGCAGACGACAGCACCTTCACGTGGATCGGCATGTAGGCGTGTTCCTTGCCGCACAGCTCCTGGCACTGGCCGTAGTAGTCGCCCACGGTCTCGGCACGGAACCAGGTGTCGCGCACGAAGCCGGGGATGGCGTCCTGCTTGAGGCCCAGCTGCGGCACGGCGAAGGCGTGGATCACGTCGTTCGCGGTGGTGATGATGCGAACCTTCTTCTGCACCGGCACGACCATCGGGTTGTCGACCTTGAGCAGGTAGTCGTCGGGCATGGCGCCCTTGGCACCGGCGTCGGACATGGCGCGCTGCGAGCTGTCGAGCGTCGAGATGAAGGCCAGGCCCTCGCCCTCGCCGTTCAGGTAGTCGTAGCCCCACTTCCACTGGTAGCCCGTGGTCTTGATCGTGAGGTCGGCGTTCGTGGTGTCCTTCTGGGCCACGAGCACCTTGGTGGCGGGCAGCGCCATCACGATCACGATGAGGAAGGGCACGATGGTCCAGATGACCTCGACCACCACCGATTCATGGAAGTTGGCGGCCTTGTGGCCCACCGACTTGCGGTGCTTCCAGATCGAATAGAACATGACCGCGAACACGGCGACGAAGATGACCGTGCAGATGATCATCATGATCGTGTGGAGCAGATGCTGCTCCTGCGCGATCTTGGTCACGCCGACCGGAAGATTCAACTGGCGAACCGCAGGGCCGCCGGGCAGATCGTTGACTGCGTGCGCCGCGTTGCTGAACGCCGCGCCGGCCGCCAGCAACAGATTCGCCGGCCTGTACTTATTGCGCCAAATGCTCTTCATCGTGTCCACGTTTCTTCAATTTTTCGACAAACCCAACCGTGCAGCACTGCGCGAGCCCCCTCAGGCGCCACGCAACGCCATGCGAATCTCGCGCGCCAGTGCGGCTCGCAACTCCGGGCGTACATAGCGCCCCACCCTGACCGATCGACCCTGCCCCGAGACCTCGATCAGCGAACGATCGCCGGTCTGCGGTTCGATCCGCACCTGGTGCGGAAGAAATTCCGTGCGTTCGTAGTGCCCACCGTTCTCGAGCTCCACGACGAGGCGTCCGCCTTGCAGCGCGATCCGCTCGCCGTCGGTGGCATGCCGCGCGTACATCATGAACGCAAAGCCCACCGCGGCCAGTTCGAGCCAGGCGAATGGCAGCACCAGCGGCGCACCGTGCAGCCAGAACACCATGCCCGTGCCCAGAGATACCACGCACAGCGAGGCGTAGAGCCAGCCCAGCTGGCTCGGCGTCACCGAGCAATTGCGTTTCAGGAACCAGTGGATGTTCTGGCCTGAGACGGTGGCAAAACGAAACACGGAATTCGACACGGGCGAGTTCTGCAAATCGGTGCGGCGATGGTGGCCAAACCCCTCGTACGACAAGGATCTGACAGCCCTCGATCGCGGGACAATACCCGCGAGTTTCACGCAACGGCGGATTGTAGCGGGTAGAGCGCGCGCCCCGCGCACCGAATGAGGGCTGCCGCGTCGCTCAGGCGCCAGGGCGGCCGCGCTGGAGCATCGATCGCATCTCGCGCAGCGAGACCGCGCTCTCGGACGACAGCGCGACGCGCGGCGTCGGCTTGAAGGCGTGGCCGTAGATGACCTCGAAGGTCAGCGCGATGCGGCCCTCGCCTTCCGCGGCCGGTGCCAGCTCGGGCAGGGCCTGTTTGAGCGACCGGTGCCAGGCCTTGCCGCGCAGCGCCGCAAAGCGCGCCGGATGCAGGTTGCGCCCCAGGGTCCGCAGCTCCGCCAGGGCGGCCTCGGGGGTGGCCCAGGTGAGCACGATGCGCTCCATGTCCATCACGGGCTCGGCGAAACCGGCGTGCACGAGCATGTCGCCCCAGTCGTGCATGTCCGTGTATTCGTGGCCGGCGGCGGGCCAGCCGAGCCGGGCGTGCAAGGCCCGCAGCTCGCGCACGGTGTCCGGGCCCAGGCACGAGAACATCAGGAAACCGTTGGTCGCCACCAGGCGGTGCCACTGCGCGATGAGCGCCTCGGGGTCGGCCGCCATGTGCAGCGACATGTTGGCCCAGAGCAGGTCGACGCCGTCTTCGGGCGGCGCATCGAAGCGGGCCTTGCCGCCCTGCCAGCGGCGCGCGCTCCACCAGGGGGCGGTCAGCGCCTCGCCGGTCCGGTCGGCCAGCGCGGGTTCGGGTTCGATGACGAAGGCTTCGGCGTCGCGGTAGCGGCGGGCCAGCAGCGCGTGCGCCTCGAGGCCGCCGCGCAGCGGCGACCAGTCGGCCCAGGTGCGGGGCTGGGCCTTGATCCATTGCAGCCGATCTTCCATCCGGCGGCCGATCTCCTCGTGCAGCCAGGGGGAGCCCTCGGCGGGCGCGAGCCGGCGCCAGCGTGCGGCCGCCGTGGGATCGATGGTCGGCGGTCGTCTTGCGGGGTCGGTGGCCATGGGGCCGTGAGTATATTGAGGCCATGCACAGCCGCCGGGCCCTGAGGCCTTTCACCTCGCTGCTCGCGCGGCTGCCCAGCCAGTGCGAGGTCTGCCGCGCCTGGCCCGCCCAGCGCGTGTGCGACGCCTGCGTGGCGCGCTTCGCGCCGCCGACCGCCCGCTGCGGGGGCTGCGCCCTGCCGATGCCCGAGGGTGTGGCCCGCTGCGGCGAGTGCATCCGGCACCCGCCGCCGCTCGACGCCTGCATTGCAGCCTGCACCTATGCCTGGCCCTGGCCCGATTGCATCGCTCAATTCAAGTTTCGCGGCGAGGCGGGCTGGGCCGGCCCGCTGGCCACCCTGCTGCGCAGCGCGCCCTGGGTGGAGCCGGCGCTGGAGCAGTGCGACCTCGTGCTGCCGATGCCGCTGGCGCCTGGCCGCCTGGGCGAGCGCGGCTTCAACCAGGCGCACGAACTCGCCCGCCGGCTGGCACCGGCCAAGACCGATGCCACCTTGCTGCTGCGCACACGCGACACCCCCGCGCAGAGCGGCCTGGCGCGCGCCGAGCGGTTGCGGAACCTGCGCGGCGCCTTCGCCGTGGAGCCGCTGCGCGCCGCCAGCCTGCACGGACGGCGCGTGGTGCTGGTCGACGACGTGATGACCAGTGGCGCCTCGCTGTTCGCCGCGGCTGCCACGTTGCGACTGGCGGGCGCGGCACACATCACCGGCGTGGTACTGGCGCGAACCGACCCGCCGCGCTGACCCCACCGGCGGCGCCCGCGACAATCGGCGCATGTTCCATATCGTCCTGGTCCACCCCGAAATTCCGCCGAACACCGGCAACGTGATCCGGCTTGCGGCCAATACCGGCTGCACGTTGCACCTGGTGGAGCCGCTCGGCTTTTCGATGGACGACCGCCTGCTGCGCCGCGCCGGGCTCGACTACCACGAGTACGCCGAAGTCAAGCGTCACGCCGACTGGGCCGCGCTGCTGGCCAAGGAACAACCGCCGGCCGACCGCATGTTCGCGCTGACCACGCGCGGCACCCGCGCCGTGCACGATGTGCGCTTCCAGCCCGGCGACTGGCTGGTGTTCGGCTCGGAAACCGCCGGCCTGCCGCCCCCGATCCGCGACGGCTTTGCAGAGCCGCAGCGCCTGCGCCTGCCGATGCGCGCCGGCCAGCGCAGCCTGAATCTGTCGAACGCGGTGGCGGTCACGGTGTTCGAGGCCTGGCGACAAAACGGCTTCGGCTGACGACGCTTCGGCCCTTCGCACAGCAGGGGTACATCCGGATGGCATTGCGCGGCGTATGAGAAGACATGTCGGTGATTCGCACCGGCATCCGTCCCCTCAACGTCCACGCCAAGGAGCCATGCCATGCACACGCTGCGTTTGATCACTCTCGCCGCCCTCGCCTTCGGTGGCGGCGCCCATGCCTTCCAGGGCGAGCAGAACCCGCTGCCGCCCGCGCCCTTCCAGTCGTCGCTGTCGCGCGCCCAGGTCCAGGCGCAGGCCATGCAGCCGCTGCAGATCAGCAACGGCGGCACGGGCGTGGCCCGGCCCACCGCGGGCAATGTCGACCGCGCCGCAGTGCGCGCGAGCGCCGTCGGCATCACGCGCCAGGGCGCGGCCACCTACGGCGAGGTCACCGATCGCCGGATGTAAAGAGAAAAGAGAAGAAAAAAACCGCTCAGGGAAAACGGCGCACCACCGACTCGGCGACGCACGCCGGCTTGGCGGCGCCTTCGAGTTCGATGGTGGTTTCCCAGGTCATCTGCAGGCCGTTGTTGGGAATCGGCTCGGCGCTCAACAGCTTCATGCGCGCGCGCAGACGCTGGCCCACCGGCACCGGTGACATGAAGCGCACGCGGTTCAGGCCGTAGTTCACGCCCATGCGCGACTCGACCACGTCGATGGCCGTCTCGAAGAACTTCGGCAGCAGCGACAGCGTGAGAAAACCATGGGCGATCGGCGCGCCGAAGGGACCCGACTTGGCCCGCTCGACATCGACGTGGATCCACTGGTGGTCGCCGGTCGCCTCGGCGAACTGGTTCACCTGCTGCTGCGTCACGCTGATCCAGTCGCTCACGGCGACTTCCTGGCCGACGCAGGCGGCGAGATCCTGAAGGGTCTGGAATGTCTTTTTGGTCATGCGGGGCATTCTGGTGCCAAGGGGACAAAGCCGGCTGTCGGAATCGCGACAACCGCGAATCGGGGAAATCCGGGGGGTCAGGCGTCGAGCCATTCGCAGATCGGCGCCCACTGCTCCAGGTCGCGCTGCACGCGTCCGGGCGCGATGTCGAACAGCGTGAGCCCGCGCGCCGCCAGCTGCACGTAGTTCTGCGTGTCGCGCAGCTCGCCCAGCACCGGCACGCCGAGGCCGGCGATGAACTCGTGCAGCCGGTCGGCCGCCAGCGTGCGTGCGTTCACGCGCATGCCGACGAGGCCGATGCGGGTCTTCTCGGCGCGGCGGCTTTCCAGCAGGCGGTCGAGGAAATCGCGCGTGGCGTAGATGTCGAAGATGCTCGGCTGCAGCGGCACGATCACGCGGTCGGCCAGCGCCAGCACTTCCTTGAAGCGCCAGCCGTGCAGGCCGGCCGGCGTGTCGAGCACCGCGTGCGTGGTGCCGCGCGGCGGGCGCACCACGGTGCTGTCGCCGGTGGCTTCCCAGGTGGCGATGGGGCGGGCTTGCGGCGGGCGCAGGCCGAGCCACAGCCGCGAGGACTGCTGGCGGTCCACGTCGCCCAGCATCACGGCATGGCCGCGGCTCGCGAAATAGCCCGCGATGTTCGTCGCGAGCGTCGACTTGCCCACACCCCCCTTGGGATTGGCGACCAGAACCACCGGCATGAGGATCTCCTCCAGAACTGGGACAGGGCTGGATGGTAGTCGCCCCGGGTTTCGCGTCGGCGACGGCGGGCCGTCTGCGTTATGTTCGCGACATGACGACAACAACATCCACGGAGAACCCCGCCGGCATCTATGTGCTGGCGGCCCACCCCCACTGGCGCGACTCGCGCGTGAACCGCCGGCTGTTTGCCGCGGCGCAGCGCGCACCGGGCGTCGACGCGAACGACCTGTACGGCAGCTACCCCGATTTCGCCATCGACGTCGAGGTCGAACGCGAGCGGCTGGCGCGCGCGAACCTGGTGGTGCTGCTGCATCCGATCCAGTGGTACTCGATGCCGGCGCTGCAGAAGCTCTGGGTCGACGACGTGCTCGGCTACGGCTGGGCCTACGGCCCCGGCGGCACGGCCCTGCAGGGCAAGGACTGCTGGCTGGTCGCCACCACCGGCGGCCCGGAGCCGAGCTACCACCCGCAAAGCTACAACCGCTATTTCTTCGACGCCTTCCTGCCGCCGTACGAACAGACCGCAGCCCTGTGCGGCATGCGTTTCCTGCCGCCGCTGCTGCTGCACGGCGCGCACCGCGCCAGCGAGGCCGAGGTGGCCGCGCATGTCGAGGTGTTCGCGCAGCGCCTGGGCAGCTACCCGGCCTGGCCGGAAATGGACGAACTCGATGTCTGCATCGCCTGCCCGGTGCCCGAGACCGACCGCCCGGCCGAATCGGACGACGTGAGCAAGGTGGTGGCCGGCGCCTTCCACACCGCCATGACGCATGGCCTGGCGGTTGCCAACGGCAGCAGCAGCAACAACAAGGCGGCCTGAGCATGGAACACGCACCCGCCTGGCTGACCAACAGCCTGATCTACCTGAGCGCCGCCGTCCTGGTGGTGCCGCTGTCCAAGGCCCTGGGCCTGGGTTCGATCATCGGCTACCTCGTGGCCGGCATCGCCATCGGCCCCTGGGGGCTGGGCCTCGTGTCCAGCGTGGAAGACGTGCTGCATTTCGCCGAGTTCGGCGTGGTGCTGATGCTGTTTCTCGTAGGCCTCGAGCTTGAGCCCAAGCGACTGTGGAGCCTGCGTCGTCCGATCTTCGGCTGGGGCTCGGCACAGGTGCTCAGCTGCGCGGCGGTGCTGTTCGCCGTCGGCTGCGCCGTGGGCGCGCCGTGGCGCGTGTCGCTGGTGGCCGCGCTCGGGCTGGCGCTGTCGTCCACCGCCATCGCGCTGCAGGTGTTCGGTGAACGCAACCTGCTGAAGACACCCAGCGGCCAGGCCGGCTTCTCCATCCTGCTGTTCCAGGACGTGGCCGCGATCCCGATCCTTGCGCTGCTGCCGCTGCTGGCCGGTGCCACGGCGGCCGAGCAGGCCGTGAGCGGGCTGGATCGCGCGCTCGAGGCGCTGAAGATCGTCGGCGTGATCGCCGGCATCATCCTCGGCGGCCGGCTGCTGCTGCGCCCGATCCTGCGCTGGATCGCGCGCAGCGACACGCCCGAGATCTTCACCGCTGCCGCGCTGCTGCTGGTGGTGGCCATCGCGGCGCTGATGCAGTTCGTCGGCCTGTCGATGGCGCTGGGCGCCTTCCTCGCGGGCGTGCTGCTGGCCGAGAGCGAATACCGTCGCGAGCTCGAAACCGACATCGAGCCCTTCAAGGGCCTGCTGCTGGGTCTCTTCTTCATTGCGGTGGGCATGTCGATCAACTTCGGCGTACTGGTGGCCAACCCATGGGTCATGGCGATGCTGGTCGTGAGCTTCCTGGCGATCAAGCTGGTCGTGATCTACGCGCTGGCCAAGGCCATGGGCCTGGCCTACCAGGAGCGGCCGGTGTTCACCTTGCTGCTCGCGCAGGGCGGCGAGTTCGCCTTCGTGGTGTTCCAGGCCGCCGGGCCCGACGTGCTGCCGCCGCAGACCACGTCGCTGCTGATCGGCGCGGTGGCGCTGTCGATGCTGCTGTCGCCGCTGCTGCTGGTGCTGCTCGACAAGTTCGTGCTGCCGCGCTACAGCCACGCGGGCGGGCCGCGGCTGGAGGAAATTTCGGAGCAGCAGGACGCCAAGGTGCTGATCTGCGGCTTCGGGCGCTACGGTCAGATCGTCGGGCGCATGCTGATGTCGCAGGGCCTGCAGGTGACGGTGCTCGACCACGACGCCGACACCGTCGAAGGCCTGCGCCAGTTCGGCTTTCGCGTGTTCTACGGCGACGCCACGCGGCTCGACCTGCTGCGCACCGCGGGCGCGGGCACGGCGCGCGCCATCGTGGTGGCGGTGGACGACATCGAGCAGTCGCTGGACATCGTCGACCTGGTGCGTGAGAACTTCCCGCAGGCGCGCATCGTGGCCCGCGCGCGCAACGTGACGCACCTGTTCCAGCTGCGCGACCGCGGCGTGCAGGACATCGAGCGCGAAGTGTTCGAGTCGTCCTTGCGCAGCGCCCGCTCGACGCTGGAAGCGCTGGGCTGGCCGGCGGCCGAGGCGCGCGAGGCGTCGATGCGTTTCCGCCAGCGAAACCTCAAGCTCACCGACGAGATCTACCCGCACTACAAGGACCGCGCCAAGCTGATCGCGGCCAACAAGGCAGGCCGCCAGCAGTTCGAGGAGCAGATGGCGCGCGAACGCGAGGAGCGCAAGCGGCGTTCAGGGCAGGACTGGGACCGGTTGGACGAAGACGAGCCGGTCGACGCGAAGGCGACCTGAGGCTCGCCTGGCGCGATCAGACCGGCACGGTCAAGTACACGCCCTCGCGGCCGATCACCGGCTCGCGGGTCGGCATGAAGATCGTGCAACCGTCGCAGGGCGAACGGATCTCGCGCCCTGCCTGCACCGCGATCAATTCGCCGGCGTCGAAGGTCTCGAAACCGAGCACGGGCCGCACGAAGGCGAAGTCGTCCGAGGTCACCATGTGGACCTCGAGCAGCCGGAAGCGGCGCGCCGCCACCGCCGCGCGCGGCACCGGATCGATGAGCCCGAGGTGCGCCAGGAAACGCAGCGACACGTCGGTCGCCAGCTCCGCCGCCGACCGCGCGAAATGCTGGCCGCACTCGACCACCACCGCCCCGCCGTCGATGCCCGGCTCGCCGTGGCGCCCGTACGCCGTCACACCCGTGCCGGGCGCGGCGCCCACGGGCATCACGAGGTGCACCGGCGGACCGCCCACGGCCTGCGCCAGGCCCGCGTTGCGCTCGAACTCCGGGTAGACCCAGAAAGGCTGCACGGGCGCGCGCGTGGAATGAATGTCCAGCACGTAGTCGGCCGCGTCGAGCACCGGCCGCAGTTCGCGCGCGCGGCACAGCTCGGGGCTTTGCGCATCGCCGTCGAGCAGTTCAGGCGACCAGATGCGGTTCAGGTTGTGCACCAGCTGGCGGTTGTCGTAGGGCCGGCCGATGTGGAAGGCCTCGTAGGCCTGGACGTTCGCGAAGCTCACGGTGAGCGTGCCGATCTTCGGGCGCACACCGGTGTCGAGCAGGTGCGTGGCTGCGACCATGCCGCAGATCTCGTTGCCGTGCGTCAGCGCATTGATGAGCACGTGCGGACCGGGCTTGCCGGAGGCGAAGCGGTGCACGTAGTCGATGCCGGTGTTGCCCTGCCGGTAGGCGGAGATGTCGCGCGGCAGCACCTCGAGCGGTGCGGTGTCCGGTGCGAAATCGGGCACGATGACAGGCGGTGTCTGCGTCATGGAACCGGGCGTCCGCTCACTCGCCGCGGATGCCGGCGCGCTTGACCATCTCGCCGTACAGCGCGAGCCGCTCCGACATCATGGCCGTGAACTGCGCGGGCGACTGCGCCTCGGGCGCGAGCGAGCCGCGCGCCAGCAGCGCCTCGACCATCGTCGGCTGATCGGCCACCGTGCGCACCGCCTTGTGCAGCGCAGTGATGACTTCGGGCGGCGTCTTCGCGGGGGCGGCCAGGCCGATCCACGACGTGGTGTTCAGCACCGGGTAGCCCAGTTCGGTGAAGGTCGGTACGTCGGGCAGTGCAGCGACGCGGGTGGGCGATGCCACGGCCAGCGCGCGCAGCTTGCCGGCCTGGATGTGCGGCAGGAAGGGCGCGAGATTGTCCAGGCCGAACTGCACTTCGTTCGAGATCAGCGCGGTCACCAGCGGGCCGCCGCCGCGGTACGGCACGTGCGTGGCATTGAGCTGCAACTGCGACTTCATCAGCTCGACGTTGAGCTGGCCCATGCTGCCCGGCCCGGCGCTGCAGAAATTGAGTTCGCCCGGGCGCGACTTCACCAGCGCCACGAACTCCTTGAAGGTCTTGGCGGGCACGGCCGGGTTCACCAGCAGCACGTTGATGGAACGCGCGAGCTGGCTGATCGAGATGAAGTCCTTGATCGGGTCGTAGCCGGGGTTGGCCTGCGTCAGCGGGTTGGCCAGGTGCGAGCTCTGCGACGACACGACGAGCGTGTAGCCATCGGGCTTGGCGCGCGCCACCTGTGCGCTGGCGATCGAGCCGCCGGCGCCGGCGCGGTTGTCGATGACCACCGGCGTGCCCAGCGCCTTTGACAGCGGCTCGGCGTACAGCCGCGCGATCAGGTCGACCGAGCCGCCGGCCGGGAACGGCACCACCAGCGTGACCGGGCGGGCCGGAAAGGCCTGCGCGCGTACAGACAGGGGCAGCAGCGCCGCAGTCAGGCCGGCGCCGAGGATCTCGCGCCGGCGGAGGGCGGGCACTGCGGGGGTGGTGGAACGCATGGGAATGTCTTTCTGCAGAAGGAGGCGGTCAGCCGGGCGGACAGGGCCGGCCGGAATCGTGCATTCATTTTTGCAAGGAGACCTTATTTTTGCAATACTCATTGCAAATATGAGGTTTCTCCGATGCCGCACGCAGACACCACCGCCGCTCCCAGCCTGAACCAGCGCATCTCGGGCTATGGCAAGAAGCTCACGAAGAGCGAGCGACGCCTCATCGAGGAGCTGCAGGCGCACCACCCGCAGGGGTTGCTCGAATCTGCAACGAGCCTTGCAAGAAAGGTGGGCACCAGCGCCTCGACCGTGGTGCGGCTGCTCGCCAAGCTGGGCTACGCGAGCTATGCGCAGGCGCAGATGGAAGCGCGCGCCGAAGTCACCGCCCTGCTCGCCTCGCCCGCCACGCGCGCCGACGCCGTCATCGGCGACGACACCTCCGTGCGCAGCTGCCTGGACAACGCGCTGCTGCACGACCAGCACAACCTGGCCGCCACCTTCGCGGCGCTCGACGTGGACGCTTTCGAGGCGTCAGTGAAGTTGCTCACGCAGCGCAAGGTGCGGGTGCATGTGCTCGGCCAGCGGCACGGCGTGCCGCTGGCCAGCCACCTGGCGCTGCACCTGAACCTGTGCCTGCCCGACGTGCGGCTGCTGGGTGGCGCGGGCCCGCTGCCGCTCGAAGACCAGCTGCTGCGCATCGACGAAAACGACCTGCTGCTCACGCCCACCTTCCGCCGCCATTCGCTCGCGATCGCGCGCACGGCCGCGTACTTCCGCGAGCGGGGAGCGAAGGTCGTCATGGTCACCGACAGCCCGACGGCGCCTGCGGCGGCCTCGGCCAATCACCTGCTGCTGGTGCGCACCTCCAGCGCGTCGCCGTTCGATTCGTACACGGCGGCGTTGTCGGTCTGCAATGCGCTGATCACCGCCGTGGCGCAACGCCGCAAAAAAGAGCTGGCCGCCGCGTTCGAGCGCGGCGCGCCGCTGTGGGAGCCGCACTGGAACGATGCGGCACGCCCTTCCGAAACCTCAGGCCGCTGAGGTTTCGAGCCCCAGCAGCCGAACCGCGTTGTCCTTGAGGATGCCGGGCATCACCTCGGGCTTGAAACCGGCCGCTTCGAAGTCGCGCATCCAGCGGTCGGGCGTGATCAGCGGGTAGTCGCTGCCGAACAGCACGCGGTCCTTCAGCAGCGTGTTGGCGTACTGCACCAGCTGCTTCGGAAAGTACTTGGGGCTCCAGCCCGACAGGTCGATCCACACATTCGGCTTGTGCGTGGCCACGCTCAGCGCCTCGTCCTGCCAGGGGAAGCTGGGGTGGGCCATGACGATCTGCATGTCGGGGAAGTCGATGGCCACGTCGTCCAGGTGCATCGGGTTGCTGTACTCCAGCCGCAGGCCGCCGCCGCAGCGCATGCCCGAGCCGATGCCGCTGTGGCCGGTGTGGAAGATGGCCGGCAGCTTGTATTCGGCGATCACCTCGTAGATCGGCCAGGCCATGCGGTCGTAGGGATGAAAGCCTTGCACCGTCGGATGGAACTTGAAGCCCTTCACGCCGTGCTCCTCGATGAGTCGGCGTGCCTCGCGCGCACCCATCTTTCCCTTGTGCGGATCGATGCTGCCGAAGGCAATCATGATGTCGCTGTTCTCCTGTGCGGCCTGCGCGATCTCCTCGTTGGGGATGCGGCGGCGGCCCATGTTCGACTCCGCGTCGACCATGAACATCACCAGCCCGATCTTCCTTTCACGGTAATACGCCACGCTCTCGGCGATGGTGGGGCGCCCGCTCGAGCCGAAGTACTTGTCGGCGGCGCGGTCGTACTCCTCGCCGTAGTTGTCGAAAGGGTTCCAGCAACTCACTTCGGCGTGGGTGTGGATGTCGATCGCGATCAGGTTCCGTGGGTCCATGTCGTTGTCTCCGGTTCGGGTAAGTCCCTAGGGTTCGGGAGGCTCCAATGCCTTGAATTGATTATTTCTCATAACCATAATCCAACGCAACCCCGCACACCATCATGACCAATCCAGACCTTCACCTCGACATCCGCGACGACGTCGCCATCGTCCGTCTCACGCGCGGCGCCAAGCGCAACGCGCTGTCCGACGGCCTGATCCTCGCGCTGCGCGACACCTTCGAGACGCTGCCCGCCACCGTGCGCGCTGCCGTGCTCGACGGCGAGGGCCCGCACTTCTGCGCCGGCCTGGACCTGAGCGAACTCAAGGAGCGCGACGCCGGCCAGGGCATGCAGCACTCGCGCCTGTGGCACAGCGCGCTCGACCTGATCCAGCACGGCCCCGTGCCGGTGGTCGCGGCGCTGCACGGCGCGGTGGTCGGCGGCGGGCTCGAACTGGCCAGCGCCTGCCACATCCGCGTGGCCGACCGCAGCACCTTCTACGCGCTGCCCGAAGGCTCGCGCGGCATCTTCGTGGGCGGCGGCGGCTCGGTGCGCATCCCCAAGCTCATCGGCGTGGCCCGCATGACCGACATGATGATGACCGGCCGCGTCTACAACGCCGAAGACGGCGAGCGCGCCAACTTCGCGCAGTATCTGGTCGACGAAGGCACCGCCTTCGACAAGGCCTTCGAGCTTGCGAAGCGCATCGCCACCAATGCACCGCTCACCAACTACGCGCTGATGCACGCCCTGCCGCGCATCTCCGAGCAGTCGGCCGACCACGGTTTCTTCACCGAAGCGCTGATGTCGGGCATCGTTCAGGCCGCACCTGAAGCCAAGCAACGTGTGCGCGACTTCCTCGAAGGGCGTGGCGCGAAGGTGAGCAAGGGATGACTGCCGTCCGCTACCGCCCGCTGGCTTTTGGCGTGACGCGCGCGGTGATGCGCGACGGCGCGCCGGGCACGCGCTACCTCACGGCCGAGACGCCGCTGCAGGCTTACCGCGAACGCATGACCGACCGGCTCGCGCACTGGGCGCAGGTCGCGCCCGAGCGCACCTTCATCGCCCGCCGCGAGCGCCTGAGCGACGGCCGCACCGGCGACTGGCTGCGCGTGAGCTACGCGCAAGCGCTGGAAGAAGCACGCGGTATCGGACAAGCCCTGCTCGACCGCGGCCTGAGCGCCGAGCGCCCGGTCGCGATCCTCAGCGAGAACGGCATCGAGCATGCACTGCTCGCGCTGGGCTGCCTCTACGCCGGCGTGCCCTACTGCCCGGTGTCGCCGCCCTACTCCATCGTGAGCCAGGACTTCGACAAGCTGCACCACGTCTTCGACACACTGACGCCCGGCCTGGTGTTTGCCGCCGATGCCGCACGCTTCGCGAAAGCCATCGAGGCGACCGTGCCCGCTGGCACCGAGGTCGTGCTCGCCGAAGGCACGCTCGCGGGCCACGCCACCACGCGCTTCGACGTGCTCGCCGCCACGCCGGCCACGCCCGCCATCGACGCGGCGATGCAGGCCACCGGCCCCGACACCATCACCAAGTTCCTCTTCACCTCGGGCTCGACCAAGATGCCCAAGGCGGTGATCAACACGCACCGCATGTGGTGCGCCAACCAGCAGCAGCTGCGCCAGTCGATTCCCGCGCTGGGCGACGAGCCGCCGGTGCTGGTCGACTGGCTGCCCTGGAACCACACCTTCGGCGGCAACCACAACGTGGGCATCGTGCTGGACAACGGCGGCACGCTGTACATCGACGACGGCAAGCCCACGCCCACCGGCATGGCCGAGACGCTGCGCAACCTGCGCGAGATCGCGCCCACCATCTACTTCAACGTGCCCACCGGCTTCGAGGCGATCGCCAACGCGATGGAAAGCGACGCCGTGCTGCGCCGCAACCTGCTGTCGCGCGTGAAGATGTTCTTCTACTCGGGCGCCGCGCTCGCGCAGCCCGTGTGGGACAGCCTGCACCGCACGCAGGAAGCCGAAGTCGGCGAGCGCATCGTGATGGGCACCGGCCTGGGCATGACCGAGTCGGGGCCCTTCGCGCTGTACGTGACCGGCCCCGACGTGAAGTCGGGCGATGTGGGCCTGCCCGCGCCGGGCATCGAGCTCAAGCTGATCGAGGTCGACGGCAAGACCGAGGTGCGCTACCGCGGCCCCAACATCACGCCCGGCTACTGGCGCGCGCCCGAAGCCACGGCCGAGGCCTTCGACGACGAGGGCTTCTTCTCCACCGGCGACGCGGTGAAGTGGATTGCCGACGACGACATCCACCGCGGCCTGCGCTTCGACGGTCGCATCGCCGAAGACTTCAAGCTCGCCACCGGCACCTTCGTGAGCGTGGGCCCGCTGCGCGCGAAGATCATCGCGGCCGGCTCGCCCTATGTGCAGGACGCGGTGCTCACCGGCATCAACCTGAAGGAAGTCGGCGCGCTGATCTTCCCGACGCAGAAGGTGCGGCAGCTCGCCGGTCTGAATGCCGACGCCACGATGCAGCAGGTGCTAGAGAGTGCACCCGTGCAGGCGCACTTCCAGCAGGTGGTGGACACGCTCGCCGCCGGCGCCACCGGCAGCGCCAACCGCATCGCGCGGCTGCACCTGATGGCCGAGCCGCCGTCCATCGACAAGGGCGAAGTGACCGACAAGGGCTCCATCAACCAGCGCGCCGTGCTCAAGCACCGTGCCGCGCTGGCGGACGCGCTGCACGACGGCACGCTGCCTTTCACGCTCACGCCCCGCTAACCCCATTCAGGAGACACACCCATGAAGATCGAAGGACAAGCCGCGCTCGTCACCGGCGGCGCCTCGGGCCTCGGCGAGGCCACCGCGCGCGAACTGGCCCGCCTGGGCGCCAGGGTCGCCGTGCTCGACCGCAACGCCGCGCTCGCCGAGAAGGTCGCGGCGGAGATCGGCGGCGTCGCCTGCGTCTGCGACATCACCGACACCGACAGCGTGAACGCCGCGCTCGACAAGGCCGAAGCGGCGCACGGCCCCGCGCGCATCCTGATGAACGTGGCCGGTATCGGCAGCGCCAAGCGCATCGTCGGCAAGGACGGCAACCCCGCGCCGCTCGAAGACTTCGTGCGCGTGGTCAACATCAACCTGATCGGCGGCTACAACATGGCGCGCCTGTTCGCCGCGCGCTGCGCGAAGTTGGACGCACTCGAGAACGGCGAGAAGGGTGTGATGCTCTTCACCGCGTCCGTCGCCGCCTTCGACGGCCAAGTGGGCCAGCAGGCCTACAGCGCATCGAAGGGCGGCCTCGTCGGCATGACGCTGCCGATGGCGCGCGACCTCGCGCAGCACGCCATCCGCGTGTGCACCGTGGCGCCCGGCCTCTTCGCGACGCCGCTGCTGCTGGAACTGCCCGAGCCGGTGCAGCACTCGCTGGCCGCGTCGATCCCCTTCCCGCCGCGCCTGGGCAAGCCGTCGGAGTTCGCCGAGCTGGCCTGCCACATCGTCACCAACGGCCATCTCAATGGCGAAGTGATTCGCCTAGACGGCGCCCTCCGAATGGCGCCGCGCTGATTTCAGCCCCCGAAAAACACCAGGAGACAAGACCATGACCAACCGACGTCAGTTCGTGACGGCGCTCGGCGGCACCGCCGCGCTCGCTTCCATGCATCCCCTTGCTGCACTCGCCCAGGCGGTGCAGCAGCAGGTGAAGATCTACTACGGATTCCCGGCCGGCAGTGCCGGCGACAGCGTGGCGCGTCGCGTGGCCGACAAGCTGGGCAACACGCCCTTCACCGGCACCAACCCCGTGGTCGAGAACAAGCCCGGCGCGGGCGGTCGCATCGCGCTCGACACGCTGAAGACTTCGCCGGCGGACGGCTCGGTGCTGTGTCTCGCGCAGGCCTCGGCGCTGTCGATCTACCCGCACATCTACACCAAGCTCAGCTACGCCATCCCCGACTTCGCGACCATTTCCATCGGCGCCGTGATGACGCACGGCCTGGCCGTCGGTCCGATGGTGCCGGCCAGCGTGAAGACGCTGAAGGACTACATCGCGTGGGCCAAGGCCAATCCCGGCCAGGCCAGCTACGGCTCGCCGGGCGCCGGCTCCACGCCGCACTTCCTGGGCGCGCTGCTGGGCCTGAGCACCGGCACCGACCTGCGCCACGTGCCGTACCGCGGCTCGCTGCCCGGCATCAACGACGTGGTGGGCGGACAGATCGCCTCGTGCCTGACACCCGCCGGCGACTGCCTGCCCTTCGCCAAGGCCGGCAAGCTGCGCGTGCTCGCCACCTCGGGCTCGCAGCGCCCGGCCTACCTGCCCGATGTACCCACCTTCACCGAGCAGGGCTTCCCCGAGATCGTGGCCGACGAGTGGTTCGGCTTCTTCGCACCGGCCAGAACGCCGGCCGCGACCATCGCCGTCGCGAGTACCGCGATCCAGGCGGCGCTGAAGGACAAGGCCGTCGCCGACGGCTTGCTGTCGGTCGGCCTGATCGCGCACGGCTCCTCGCCCGAGGAGATGAAGAAGTCGCTGCAGGCCGAGTACGAGCGCTGGGGCCCGCTGGTCAAGAAGATCGGTTTCACCGCCGAGTCCTGAACCCGATGCACTACCAGCCCCGCCCCGAAGACGTCCGCTTCCTCTTGAACGCGGTGCTCGATGCGCCCACGCGCCTGCGTGCACTCGCGCCCTTCTCGGAGGTCGACGATGCACTGCAGTCGCAGGTGCTCGAAGAAGCCGCACGCTTCGTCGGTGAGGTGATCGCACCGCTGAATCGCGAAGGCGACGAAGTCGGATGCCGCTTCGACGGCGGCGAAGTGGTCACGCCTCCTGGCTTTCGCGAGGCGTACCAGGCCTTCGTGGACGGCGGCTGGCCTGCGCTCTCGGCCGCGACCGAAGACGGCGGTCAGGGTCTGCCCACGGTGCTCGAAGCCATCCTCTACGAATGGCTCAGCGCCGCGAACCACGGCTTCACCATGGCGCCGGGGCTGCTGCACGGCGCGTACGCCTGTCTCAAGCACCACGGCAGCGACGAGCTGAAGGACCGCTATCTGCAGAAGATCGCGACCGGTGAATGGCTTGCGACCATGTGCCTGACCGAAGCCCACGCCGGCAGCGACCTGGGCCAGGTGCGCACGCGCGCCACGGCGCAGGCCGACGGCAGCGTGCGCGTGAGCGGCGGCAAGATCTTCATTTCGGGCGGCGAGCACGACCTCACGCCGAACATCGTGCACCTCGTGCTGTGCCGCCTGCCCGATGCACCGGCGGGCCCCAAGGGCCTGTCGCTGGCGCTCGTGCCGAAGGTGCTGCCCGACGGTGCGCGCAATGCGGTGCACTGCGAGCGCATCGAAGAGAAGATGGGCCTGCACGGCAGCCCCACCTGCACGATGCGCTTCGACGACGCCACCGGCTGGTTGGTCGGCGAACCCGGTCGCGGACTCGCTGCGATGTTCGTGATGATGAATGCGGCACGCCTGCACGTGGCGCTGCAAGGCATCGGCCTGCTCGACGCCGCGTGGCAGAAGGCCGACGCCTACGCCGCCGAGCGCCGCCAGATGCGCGCGCCCGGCCCCGTGCCCGCAAGCCGCGGCAGCGAAGCGGCCGACCTGATCGCCGAGCACCCGGCCGTGCGCCGCATCCTCGACACGCAACGCGCCTGGATCGACGGCTCGCGCGCGCTGGCCTACCGCAGCGCGCTGATGCTCGACATCGCCACGCACGACGCCGACGCCAAGGCCCGCGAGCGCGCGCAGCGCTGGTGCTCGCTCGTCACGCCGGTGCTCAAGGCCGCCTGCACGCACCAGGCCTTCCACGGCGCCAGCGAATGCCTGCAGGTGTTCGGCGGCCACGGCTACGTGCGCGAGTGGGGCGTGGAACAGGTGGTGCGCGACGCCCGCGTGACCATGATCTACGAGGGCACCAACGAGATCCAGGCCATCGACCTGCTGGTGCGCAAGGTGCTGCCCGACGGCGGCGCGGCCCTGTCGGCCGTGCTGCTGGAGCTGCGCGACACGCTCGACGCCTCGCGCGAAGCCGATGCCGACGTGCAGCGCCGGCTGGCGCAGTTGCGCTATCTCGGCACCACGGTGGCGATGGCCGCACACGCCAACCCCGTGCTGCCCTACGAAGTGGCGGACGACTTCCTGCGCGTGATGACGCTCACGCTGATGGCGTGGGCCTGGGCGCGCATCGAGGTCGCAGCACCCGCCGATGCTGGACGCACGCACGCCGCAGCCGCCTTCCGCCGCTGGGTGCTGCCCGAGTTCGAGATGCGGCTGGGCATCGTCAAGCGCGCGTGCGAAGGCGTCGCACTGGCACATGCCGCACAGGCCCCACAAGAGGCGTCACGCTAGTTGTTGGACACAGCAGCACGCGGTTACGCTCGCCGCATGCCTCCTCCCACGAAAAAAACGCCCGCAACGACCGAAGCCCCCGCCGCGCCGTCCGCCCGGGCGGAGCGGCTCGACGCCCGCGTGCTCGAGGGGCTGGTCGGCTACAACGCGCGCCGCGCATGGCTCATCGTGAGCACCGTCTTCGCCGACCGCATGGCGCCCTACGGTCTCAAGCAGATCGACTTCTCGGTGCTGTCGCTGCTGGCGCACAACCCCGGCGCGACCTCGCGGCAGCTGTGCAACACGCTGGACATCCTGCCGCCCAATCTGGTGAACCTCGTGGCGGCGCTCGACAGCCGGGGGCTCATCGAGCGGCGGCCGCATCCGCATGACGGCCGCGCCGTCGGCCTGCATCTCACGCCGGCCGGCGAGACGCTGATCCGCGAAGCCGAGCAGGCCGTGGTGCAGCTGGAAACCGAAGCCAGCAGCCGCCTGAGCACGCGAGAGCGCGAGACGCTCATCAAGCTGCTGCAGAAGATTTACCTCTGACCGTTGACCGCGGCAACTACAGGCCGCGCTCCACCATGTCGATCAGCCGCTGCCCCAGCGCATGCGTGGCCGCCGCCTCGAGCCCGCGCAGCGGGCCGTCGATGATGAGCAACGCCAGCCCGTGCACCGCCGACCACGCGAGGTATTCGGCACCGGGGCGCTGCGCCGCATCGAGCAGGCCCGCATCCACCAGCCGGTCGATGGCCGCACCCAGCAGCTGGAACGGGCCCAGCCCGCTGGCGCCCGTGCCTTCGGCACCGATATCGCCCTCGCCATCTTTCGACACCACGAAGGCCGTGCGGAACAACCCCGGCTCCGCCTGCGCAAAGCGCAGGTAGGCGGTGCCGATGGCGCGCACCTGGGCGCGCGCGAAATCGGCGGGCGGCTGGTCGCAGGGCAACACGGCGAGCTCGCCTTCCATCGCCTTGGCCGCCTCTGAAAGCGCCGCGGCGCGCACCGCCAGCAGCAGATCGTGCCGGCTGGCGAAGTGGCGGTAGGCCGCATTCGGCACCACGCCCACGCGACGCGTGGCCTCGCGCAGCACCACCGCGTCCGGGCCGCCGTCCCGCGCCAGTTCGATGCCGGCATCCAGCAGCGCACGGCGCAGATCGCCGTGGCGGTAGGTGCTGCGTGCGGGCGGCAGGCTTTCGGGCAGGTTGTTGAGCTTCATCTCTTTTCCATGTGGACACTGTCCATTATCCCTGTTATTCTTTGTGGACGGTGTACACAAAGTAATCCCATTGTTTTCGAGCCACCGTGTGCCCAGCCCAACTCACCCGAAAGGAAACGCCATGAAAGTCCAGTCTTACCTGTCCTTCGAAGGTCGTTGCGACGAAGCGATCGCCTTCTACAAGAAGGCGCTCGGCGCCGAAGTCGTGCAGCTCATGCGCTACAACGAGGCCCCCACCGACGGCGCGCCCGGCAACCCTGAAGCCGGTTGCGCGGGCGGCATGCCCCAGGCCGACAAGGTCATGCACTCGGTGTTGCGCATCGGCCAGACCGAGCTCATGCTGTCCGACGGACGCTGCTCCGGCCAGGCCGAGTTCAAGGGAATCATGTTGTCGCTGTCGGCCGGCAGCGACGCCGATGCCCGCAAGTGGTTCGACGCACTGGCCGATGGCGGCCAGGTGATGCAGCCGCTGATCCCGACCTTCTTCACGACCAGCTTCGGCATGCTCAGCGACCGCTTCGGCGTGGGCTGGCTGCTGGTGGCGGACCCGGCCGCCGCGTGACGCGGGGCTCTCCTCTTTCCTTCATCGATCTGTTCATCATGCTCAAGACCATCGTCCTCGCCGTCCTCGCGCTGATTGCCGCGCTGCTCGTCTACGGCGCCACGCGGCCCGACAGCTTCCGCGTCGAGCGCACCACGCGCATCGAGGCACCGGCCGAAAAGATCTTTCCGCTGATCGCCGACTTCCACCGCTGGAGCGCATGGTCGCCCTACGAAAAGCTCGACCCGGCCATGAAGCGCACCTTCGGCGCCACCGCCAGCGGCAAGGGCGCGACCTACGCCTGGGAAGGCAACAGCAAGGCCGGCGCGGGAACGATGGAAATCATCGAGTCGCAACCGTCGTCCAAGGTCGCGATCAAGCTCGACTTCATCAAGCCTTTCGAAGGCCACAACACGGCCGAGTTCACGCTGCAGCCGCAAGGCAACGCCACGCAGGTCACCTGGGCCATGTACGGCCCGAGCCCCTACATGGCCAAGCTCATGGGCATCTTCTTCAACATGGACCAGATGATCGGCAAGGACTTCGAGACGGGCCTGGCCAATCTGAAGAGCGCCACCGAGAAGTAACTGCTTCGTTTCCTCATCGACTCACCTCCAACTCCCAAGGAACTCTCATGTCCCCCATCAACGCCTACCTCACGTTCGACGGCAACGCAGCCGAGGCCATGCGCTTCTACGAGAAGACGCTGCGCGGCACCATGCAGATGATGATGACCGTCGGCGAAGCGCCCGACACCGAGCAGATGCCGGCCGACGCCAAGAGCCGGATCATGCATGCGTCGCTCGCCTACGGCGACGGCATTCTCATGGCCTCCGACACCATGCCCGGCCAGCCCTTCGAAGGCATGAAGGGCTTCGGCGTGGCGCTCACGCTCGACACCGTGGCCGAGGCGCGGCGCATCTTCGACGCCTTCGCCGAAGGCGGCTCGGTCGGCATGCCCTTCGAGAAGACCTTCTGGGTCGAAGGCTTCGGCATGGTGACCGACCGCTTCGGCACACCCTGGCTCATCAACGGCGGGAAGAGTCTGGTCTAACGACCCCCCAGGCTTCGCCAACCCCCTTGCAGGGGGCCACGCCTGCGGCCCGGCACAACCGGTTCCGCGGCGTTCCACGTACAGCAATACATCCTTGCTTCTTCCAGGAAATCTTCCATGACCGAAACCCTCGACAACCGAAAGCGCTGGCTCGCCCTGATGGTGCTGTGCCTGGGCGTGCTGATGATCGTGCTCGACACCACGATCGTGAACGTGGCGCTGCCCTCGATCCGCACCGACCTCGGCTTTTCCGAGACCTCGCTGGTCTGGGTGGTGAACGCCTACATGCTGACCTTCGGCGGCTTCCTGCTGCTAGGCGGGCGGCTGGGCGACCTGTACGGCCATCGCCGCGTGTTCCTCGCGGGCCTGGTGCTGTTCACGCTGGCCTCGCTGGCCTGCGGGGTCTCGACCTCGCAGGGTCTGCTGGTGGCGGCGCGCGCGGTGCAGGGCCTGGGCGGCGCGGTGGTGTCGGCCGTGGCGCTCTCGCTGATCATGAACCTGTTCACCGAACCGGCCGACCGCGCCAAGGCGATGGGCGTGTACGGCTTCGTGTGCGCGGGCGGCGGCAGCATCGGCGTGCTGCTGGGCGGCCTGCTCACGAGCACGCTGAGCTGGCACTGGATCTTCCTGGTCAACCTGCCGATCGGCGTCGCGGTGTACGCGCTGTGCGTGGCGCTGCTGCCGAACGCGCGCGGCCATGCGCACGGCGAGAAGCTCGACGTGGCCGGGGCCATCACCGTCACCGCGTCGCTGATGCTCGCGGTGTACGGCGTGGTCAACGGCAATGAAGCGGGCTGGAGCTCTCCGCAGACGCTGGGCCTGCTCGGCGCGGCCATGGTGCTGCTGGCCGCCTTCATCACCATCGAGTCGCGCGTGAAGCATCCGCTGATGCCGCTGGGCCTGTTCAGGCTGCGCAGCGTGTCCGTGGCCAACGTGGTCGGCGTGCTGTGGGCCGCGGCCATGTTCGCGTGGTTCTTCATCTCGGCGCTGTACATGCAGCTGGTGCTGCAGTACACGCCGATGCAGATCGGGCTGGCCTTCCTGCCGGCCAACGTGATCATGGCCGTGTTCTCGCTCGGCCTGTCCGCGAAGATCGTGATGCGCTTCGGCATCCGCAAGCCGCTGGCGGCCGGGCTCTGGCTCGCAGCCATCGGGCTGGCGCTGTTCGCGCGCGCGCCGGTCAACGGCAGCTTCGTGCTCGACGTGCTGCCCGGCATGGTGCTGCTCGGCCTGGGCGCGGGCATGGCCTTCAACCCGGTGCTGCTGGCGGCCATGAGCGAGGTCGACCCGGCCGACTCGGGCCTGGCCTCCGGCGTGGTCAACACCGCCTTCATGATGGGCGGCGCCCTGGGCCTGGCCGTGCTGGCCAGCGCCGCGGCGGCACGCACCGCCGCCATGGACGCCGCCGGCGCTCAGATGCCGCTGGCGCTCACCGGCGGCTACAACCTGGCATTCCTTGTCGGCGCCGTGTTCGCGGCGGCGGCGGGTCTGATCGGGGTCCTGCTACTTCGCCCGGCATCGCCGGGGCACACCCACCACAACAACAACGAAGCAGCGCGGGCTCCGGGCGCGGCGGGCGAGACGGCGTCGTCGTGAACGCGACGGCGCCATGCAGCCCCCGCTTTTCTTTCTACAACGGTTCTACACACTCTTCAGGAGAACAGACATGGCTCGTTATGTGGACGGATTCATCGTCGCCATTCCCACCAAGAACGTCGAGGCCTACCGCAAGCTCTCGCGCAAGTCAGGAAAGATCTGGATGGAGCACGGCGCGCTCGAGTACGTGGAGTGCATCGCCGACGACGTGAAGCCCGGCAAGCTCACCTCGTTCCCGCAAAGCGTGAAGCTCAAGGCCGACGAGACCGTGGCCTTCTCGTGGATCACCTACAAGTCGCGCAAGCACCGCGACGCCGTGAACAAGAAGGTCTTCGCAGACCCGCGCCTGGACGCGATGATGGACCTGAAGAACCTGCCGTTCGACGGCAAGCGGATGATCTTCGGCGGCTTCAAATCCATCGTGGAGTTCTGACCCTTCGCGGAACACCGCGGAACCGGCTTTGCCGGGCCGCTGGTGTTGCCCCCTGCAAGGGGGGTGGCACAGCGACACGCAGTGCGCGAAGCCTGGGGGTTAGCCAATAAATCCGTCGTAGACGAGCTTGACGCCAGTGAGGAACATGCCCAGATAGACAAAGCGATAGAACCACGTCGCATCGATGCGGCGTGCAATGCGGATGCCGATCCACACGCCCAGCGGCGCCAGCGGCATCAGCACCAGCGAGGTCGCGAAGTTGCGCATGTCCAGCAGGCCGAGCCACGCGTAGGGAATCCACTTGCTGAGATTCACCACGAAGAAAAAGTAAGCCATCGTCGCCGTGAACACCACCGGCTTGAGCCGCAGCGGAATCACGTAGGCATTGATCGGCGGGCCGCCCGCGTGCGCGATGAAGCTGGTGAAGCCCGACATCGCCGTGAGCACCGCGCCCACCCAGCGCGAAGGCAGCGGATCGTCCGGCTTGGGCGGAAACACCAGGCGCTGCGCGAGGAACACCAGCGTGAACACCCCCACGATGCCCGCCACCGTGTGGGCCGAGAGCACGCGAAACAGCAGCGTGCCGATGACCGTACCCACGAGCCCGAAGGGAATCAGGAACTTGAGCAGCGAGCGGTCGAAGTCGCGCCGAAACGCGGCCAGACCGAGCAGGTCCATCAGCAGCAGCAGCGGCATCAGGATGGCCGCCGCCTGCGGCACGGTGACAGCCAGCGCCATCATCGGCACGGCCAGCGAGCCGAAGCCCGCGCCGAAGCCGCTCTTGCTGATGCCCAGCAGCAGCACGGCGGGAACGGCGACCGCGTAGAACGAGGGGTCGGTGATGAGAGGAAAGACCATGGGGAAACCAGCTGCGCAGAAAAAAGCCCGCCAGGTGCCGGCGGGCCGTGCGGGAGCGTAGCAGGAAGCCCGACTTCCTGCCGGCGGCTCCATCCGACCAGGGCCTCGCGGGACAACCCGCTTGACAGTGTTTTTGAGATTTATGACATTTATGATCATAAATAACCGAAACACAGATGCCCCCAACCCAACCCAAGCCCTCGCTCACGCGCGACAAGCGCGTGAAGCGTTCCGACCAGGTGGTCGACAACATCAAGCGCTGGGTCGTGCAGACCCAACAGCAGGTCGGCAACAAGCTGCCGCAGGAAAAGGAACTGATCGAGCAGCTCGGCGTGTCGCGCGGCACAGTGCGCGAGGCCTTGGCCGCGCTGCAGGTGCAGGGGCTGGTGGCGATCAGCACCGGCCCCAACGGCGGCGCCACGCTCACGCAGGCCTCGTACGAGCAGTGCCTGCAGGCGGTGTCGAACTTCCTGTACTTCCAACCGGTCGACATCGCCATGCTGTACGCGCTGCGCCGCGTGGTCGAGCCCGAACTGGCTGCCAACGTGGCCACGCGCCTGAGCGAAGACGACCTGGCTGCGCTGCAGGCGCTGATCGGCCACAGCCACCCGGCGCACGGCGGCAGCGCCGACTGGAACGAACGCCGCGAGGCCGACCTGCTGTTCCATGACCGTCTGGCCGAAGCCTGCAGCAGCCCCTTTCTCGCCCTGGTCTGCCGCCTGCTCAACGACGTGATCCGCCGCGTGATCATCGTGCGCAACGCGCTCACCGAGTTCGATCAGTTCGACGAGGAAATCGTGGACAGCCACACCGAACTGCTCGACGCACTGCGCGCCCGCGACCCCGTGCGCGCACGCGAAGTCATGCGCGTGCACATGGAGCACGCCGAAGCCCTGGCCCTGGAGGCCGAAGCCCGCGTCGACCGCGGCAGCCTGCTCATGAAGAAACCGACCGGCTGACGCCCGCGCGGCGCGCGCCGATCCACGCGCCGCGACCGCCCCTTTCTCCAGCTCTTCTTTGCCTTCACCCCGGTTGCGCCGGGGTGCGGGGTCTGCTTTGCCCGAACTTCCTTGAAACCGCCCATGACCTCATCCCCCGCCTCATCCCCCGCGCTCTGGCAGCGCAGCGCTGCCGACATCGCCGCCGCCGTGCGCCGCCGCGAGGTGTCCTGCCGCGAAGTGACGGCCAGCGTGCTCGCGCGCATCGCCGAACTCAATCCGCGCATCAATGCCCTGGCCGAGGTGCTGGCCGACGAGGCAATGGCCAGTGCCGACGCCGCCGACGCACGCACGCTGCGCGGCGAAGCGCTCGGGCCGCTGCACGGTGTGCCGGTCAGCATCAAGGTCAACGTGGACCAGGCCGGCCACGCCACCACCAACGGCGTGATTCCGCTGAAAGACCACATCGCCCGCGAAGACGCGCCGGTGGTGGCGCACTGGCGCAGTGCTGGCGCCGTCATCGTGGGGCGCAGCAACACGGCGACGTATTCATCGCGCTGGTTCACCGACAACGGCGTGCACGGCCGCACGCTGAACCCGTGGGACGCGGCCGTCACCCCCGGCGGCTCCAGCGGCGGCGCGGCAGCGGCCGTGGCCGGCGGCATGGGTGCGCTGGCGCACGGCAACGACATCGGCGGCTCGATCCGCTACCCCGCCTATGCCTGCGGCGTGGCCGGCCTGCGCCCCACGGCCGGCCGGGTGCCGGCCTTCAACCCGAGCGCGACGAGCGAGCGCGGCATCACGCCGCAGCTCATGTCGGTGCAAGGGCCGCTGGCGCGCAGCATTGCAGACCTGCGCCTGGGCTACGAGGCCATGGCCCGTCCCGACGCACGCGACCCGAATTGGGTGCCCATGCCGCACGAACTGCCGCGCCCCACCGGCCCGATCCGCGTGGCGCTGTTCAAGCGCACGCCGGGCATTCCGGTGGACCCGGCCGTCACGCAGGCCCTGGACGCCGCCGCGCGCTGGCTGCAGCAGGCGGGCTACGAGGTCGACGAAGCAGAGCTGCCCTTCTTCAACGAAGCCGCAGCCCTGTGGCGCACCCTGACCGTGGACGACAGCCGCCGCAACATCATCGCGGGCGTCGAGCAGCACGGCGACGACATCATGCGGCGCAGCCAGCGCTACATGCTCGAAGGCCTGGCCGAGACCGACCGCGACGGCTTTCTCGATGCACTCGCGCGTCGCCAGGCGCTGCTGCGCAGCTGGTCGGTCTTCATGCAGACCCACCCACTGGTGCTGATGCCCGTGTCGTGGCAGCGCCCTTGTCCGCAGGACGAGGACATTGCGAGCCTGGCGCGCGCCCGCGCACTCATCGATGCGCAGAGCCCGCTGCTCGCGACCGCCGCGCTGGGCATGCCCGGCCTCGCGGTGCCAACGGGCGTGGCCGGCGGTGCGCCCATCGGCGTGCAACTGCTCGCCTGGCGCTTCCGCGAAGACCTGTTGCTGGAAGCCGGCCAGGTGCTCGAAGACGCGGCCTGCTTCACGCCACTCGTCGCGCGGTGATCTCTCTTTCCCTGTTCCCACAACTTCAACCATCCGGAGACTTTCGATGACCCCTTCCTCCCGCCTCCCCATCAGCCCAACGCTCTCGCGGCGCCACCTCATGCTCGCCGCGGCAGCCGCAGGCGTGGGCAGCCTGCTGCCGCACGGTACGAATGCGCAGGCCGTCACGCGGCTGATCGTGCCCTTCCCGCCCGGTGGCCCAGCCGACTTCATGGGCCGGCTGCTGTCGGAAAAACTCAAGGACCTGCTGGGACGCACCCTCGTGGTCGACAACCGCCCGGGCGCCGGCACGCGCCTGGCCGCCGAGGTGCTGAAGAACGCCCCCGCCGACGGCACCAGCATGCTGCTCGCACCGGTCGATCCGATGTTCATCGGCCCCGCGATCTACGCCAACATGCGCTTCAACCCGGCGACCGACTTCAAGCCCGTGACCGACGTGAGCGGCATCCAGTTCGGCCTGGCCGTGAGCGCCGCCTCGCCGGTGAAGACGCTGGCCCAGTTCGTCCAGGCCGCCAAGGCGAACCCCGACCAGGGCTCCATCGGCATCACCACCGTGGGCTCGCTGCTGCACTTCCTGGCCATGGACTTCGTGGCCCTGTCGCGCAGCGGTGCCACCCTGGTGCCCTACCGCGGCGGCGCCGCCATGGTCACCGAGCTGATCGGTGGTCAGGTGGCCTCGGGCATGGACGCCACCACCACGCTCACCGAGTACCACCGTGCGGGCAAGCTGCGCGTGCTGGCCGTGGCCGGCGACAAGCGCGCCGACGGCCTGCCCGATGTGCCGACCTTTGCCGAGTCGGGCTACCCGACGCTGGTGGCCTCTTCGCGCTACGTGCTCTACGCCCACGCCAGCACCGCCCCCGCCACCATCGCACAGTGGAACCAGGCAATGCGCAAGGTGCTGGCCATGCCGGATGTGCGCGAGAAGCTGGGTCGCGTGGGCTACGACCTGCTGCCCGGCGCGTCGAGCGAAGAGGTCGTGCGCTACACCGACGGGCTGGCCGCGCGCTGGCTCCCGGTGATCAGGGCCTCGGGCTACAAGGGCGACTGAAGCCGGGAGGCGAACCCAACCGCCGAAAAGTGTGCGTAAACGCACCGACCGCCCCCGCCCGGGTCCGCACACTGCGATGGCAACCGCCGCAATCCGCGGCGGCCCTCCTTTCTTTCCTCTCAAGGATCCGCCATGAACACCCGGGCTGCCCCCATCGCCTCCGCCGCTTCGGCGTCTTCCTCTTCGTCGTTCCTTGCCACGCCGGCCGCCCGCGACGACGCCGGCAAGCTGGTGCTGCGCGTGTCCGTGGGCGTGCTGATGCTGCTGCACGGCATCTTCAAGCTCTCGGCCGGTGTCGGCTTCATCGGCGGCATGCTGGCCAAGGCCGGACTGCCGGGCGGGTTGGCCTACCTCGTGTTCGTGGGCGAGATCGTCGCGCCGCTGCTGATGATCGCGGGCGTCTGGACCCGCGCCGCAGCCGCCGTGGTCGTGATCAACATGCTCGTGGCCCTCGGCCTCGTGCACATGGCCGACCTGTTCGCGCTGACCAAGCAGGGTGGCTGGGCGCTGGAGCTGCAGGGCCTGTACCTGTTCGGCGCGCTGAGCGTGGCGCTGATGGGTGCCGGTCGCCTCAGCGTCGCCGGCCCGAACGGCCGCTGGAACTGATCGGCCAGCCGGATTAGGGCCTGTTCACACTATTTCTGGCGTCGCGTTGGCCGGCAAAGGGGCTGGCTGCAAGGCGCCTGTGCGCAGCAAGGCTGATGCCTTGCAAGCGCGGGCAACGCCGCAGACGGCCCCTTTACCGGCCAACCCGAAGGGAAGGTCTGCCAGAAATAGTGTGAACAGGCCCTAGTCGCCGCGCACCTGCGACACCATCTGCGCCAGCCGCTCGGCGTCGGCCACGACCAGCGCCTTGCCGTCCTTGCGCAGCACGCCGCCGCGCACCAGCGTGTTGAGTTCGCGGGTCACCTGCTCGCGGTTGGTGCTGATCTGGCTGGCCAGCGCCGCGTGCTTGGGCGCGGGCTCCAGGCGGGCTTCGTTGCCGTCGATGCCCGCCGCGCGCGCCAGGCGCAGCAGCTCGGCATGCAGGCGGTTCTGCACGCCGAGGGTGCTCAGGTCGATCACGCGCTCCGACAGTTGCCGCACCAGCGCGGCCAGTTGCTGCATCACCCGCTCGGCGACCAGCGGCTCCTCGCGCAGCAGCGCCAGGAAAGCGGCGCGGTCCAGGCTGGCGACCACGCAGGGTTCGAGCGTGACCACGTCGGCCGAGCGCGGCCCGCCGTCGAGGGCGGCGATGTCGCCGAAATGCGCGCCGGCCTCGGAATCGCGGAAGGTCACCTGCCGGCCGTTGGCCGCGTAGGTCGTCACCCGCACGCGTCCGGAGACCAGCAGGAACACCTCGCCCTGCAGGTCGGCGCGCAGCATCAGCGGCTTGCCGGCCGCCACGCTGTGCCACAGGCACTGGCGGGCCAGGCCGTCGAAACGGTCGTCGGACAGCCCCTCCAGCAGCGCGATGCGGCGCAGCGCAAGGCTGGAGCGGGGGGTGGGTTCGGGTAGGGCCATGCCGGTGGTCATTGGGGCGCGCGCATTATGCTCGGGTGCCGCTTCGAACCCGTTCATGGACAGACGTTCCCGCCATCTCCCGTTTTTGACGAGGACGCCCACGCGGCGCAACCTGCGCTGGACGAGCGGATTGGTGCTGATGGCCTATATCACGGCGCACCTGTTGAACCATTCGCTGGGCATCGTTTCGTTCGCCACGGCCGAGACCGTGCTGCGCGGCGTGCAGAAGTTCTGGCACAGCCTGCCGGGCACGCTGCTGCTGTACGGCGCCGCCGCCACGCACCTGGTGCTGGCCGTGGCCGCGCTGTGGGAGCGCCGCACGCTGCGCATGCCACCGCTCGAAGCCCTGCGCGTGCTGCTGGGCTTCGCCCTGCCGCTGATGCTGGCCACCCACCTGACCGCGATGCGTGGCGCCTGGCTGGCCTACGGCATCGAGGGCTCGTACGTGCGCGTGGTCTGGGGCCTCTGGGACCTGGCCGGCGCAAGCGCGCAGCTTGGCATGATGCTCGCTGCCTGGGCCCACGGCTGCCTGGGCCTGCACTTCGCGCTGCGCATGCAGCCCCTCTACCGGCGGCTCGCCGCGCCGCTGCTGGCCGTGGCCGTGCTGCTGCCGGTGACGGCCGCGATGGGCTTCGTCTCGATGGGGCGCGAGTTCCAGTGGACCGGCGTGCCGCCCACCACGCTGCCGACGCCCGAGCAGGGCCGCGCACTCAACGCCGCCGAATCCGACCTCAAGCTCTACTACGCGCTGGCGCTGCTGGCCCTGCTTGTGGCCTACGCGGCGCGCAGCTGGTGGGCTCGACGCGCGCGAGGCGATCTCGTCTCGCTGCGTTATCCCGACCGCACCGTGCACGTGCCGCCCGGCTGGAGCGTGCTCGAGGCCAGCCGCTCGCATGGCATCGCGCACGTGTCGATCTGCGGCGGACGTGCGCGCTGCTCCACCTGCCGCGTGCGCGTGGCCGGCGCGGCCGAACACATCGGCACGCCGGGCCGCGACGAGCAGCGCACGCTCGAACGCGTGCGCGCCCCGCACGACGTGCGGCTGGCCTGCCAGTTGCGTCCGCGCGGCAACATCGAAGTGACACCGCTGTTCGCGCCGCTGTCGCGCGAGGGTCGACCTCCGCCGGTCGGCCGCTTCGGGCACGAGCGCGACGTGGCGATCCTGTTCGTCGACCTGCGGCGCTGGTCGGGCCTCTCGGAGCGGCAGTGGCCCTTCGACCTCGCCTACGTGCTCGACCGCTACTTCGCCATCGTGGGCGCCGCCGTGCGCGAAAGCGGCGGCGTGCCCAACCAGTTCATCGGGGACAGCGTGATGGCCATCTTCGGCCTCGAGACCGACCTGCCCACCGCCTGCAAGCAAGCGCTGCGCGCCACCGAACTCATCGGCGAGCGCATGGACGCGTGGAACGTCGACTTCCAGGCCCAGTTCGGCCAGCACCTGGACTTCGGCATGGGCCTTCACGCCGGGCGCGCGGCCGTGGGCGAGGTCGGCTATCTCGAGACCACCACCTTCACCGCCATCGGCGAGGTGGTCAACACTGCGAGCCGCCTGCAGGACCATTCCAAGACCGCCTCGGCGCGGCTGGTGGTCTCGCAGTTCGCGGCGCAGCAAGCCGGTGCCGAAGAAGCACTGGGGCCGGTCGACACGCTGAACGTGCGCGGGCGCTCCGAGCCGCTGCCCGTGATGTATTCACGCGCTGCACAAGCAGCCTGAACGGCCTGAGCACCATCTGCCGGATTCGGTGCGCAAACGCACAGCGCCTTCCGTCATGCGGTTTCACACTGCAGCCTGTGGCAACGACGACTGTCCGCCGCCCACAGCCTCAAGGGAAATTCCGTCATGAACAGCAAGCAACTCCTCGCCATTTCCGCCGCCGCCTTCGCCCTGCTGGGCACCGCCGGTGCGGCCCACGCCGAAACCTATGAAGGCGTGCACGCCATCACCTCGGCCGCCAGCCGCGCCGACGTGCGCACCGAAGCCGTCGCCGCTGCCCGCGCCGGCAACGAATACAGCGACGCCGTGTCGGCCAGCGTGGCCCCCGTACTGGCCTCGTCGGTGGACCGCGCCACCGTGCGCAGCCAGGCCGTGGCAACGGCCCACGCGCCGGGCCAGAACCTGAAGCGCGAAGCCTTCGTCGGCAGCGTGATTCCCACGCAAGCCCGCGAATTCACGCGCCAGGCCGGCCTGTAATCACAACGCCACCTGCACCCGCGCCGCGCGCGGGCCTGCAGCTTCGGTGATCGTGAAGCGCACCGGCAGGAAGCGCTCGATGACCGCGCAGTTCGTGCGCGTGTGCGGCGTCACTTCGCTGCAGGTGAACGCGCCCGACTGCCCCGGTTGCCGGAACACCGCCAGCGCCAGCAGCAGCGCGAGCTGGTCGGCCAGATGCGGCCCCACCGCGGCGTCTTCGTGCTTCTGGAACGCGCGCACCTCCTTCACGAGGCCGTGCGCCACCTGCTCCGCGCTCAGCGTCTTCTCGCCGAAGGCCGTGAACACCTCGGTGAGGTGCGCGTAGGCCAGCGTCACCAGCAGCGCGTTGCCTGGGCCCTCGTTCTGACGCGCCGGCAACGTGCGCAGCTGCTCGGCGTGTGCCGACCAGCCCATCGCCGCGCCCACCGTCTCGAGTTCGCGCGCCGCCACATGGCGCGGCAGGCCGGGCGCCAGGCACTCCGCATGGCCGTCGCGCAGTTCGCCACGCGACAGCAGGTCGAAGGCCTGCAGCTGCGAGCCTTCCGCCGCCGGCACGATCGTCGCGTCGACCTCGCCACCGCCGGCCGGATAGAAGCCGCAGCGGCGCAGCGTGAGCTGCAGGTCGCCGCCAAGACGACGCACCAGCGGCGCGAACGCACGCTCCAGGAAATGGAACGGCGGCGCCATCGGGTTGTGCGTGCCGCCGCTCAGCCGCAGCCGGCTCACTTGGCCCGCGGGTTGCAGCAACAGCGGCGGCAGCACGGTCTGCAGCACCAGCATGCAGCTGCCAGCACCGGCAATCGCGAAACGGTAGTCGCCCGCGCGCACCGGCCCCGGCACGAAACGCAGCGATTGCGAGCCCAGCTCGGCACCGTCGACCTGCGCACCGCTGATCTCGGCAGCCGCATGCACGCACGCCAGGTGCTGGCGCATCAAGCCCGGCTTGGCGCGACCCGCGCGGATCTTCGCGATGGTCAGCGGGCGACCGGTGATCATCGACAGTGCGAGGCCGGTGCGCAGGATCTGGCCGCCGCCTTCGCCTTGGGAGCCGTCGAGTTCGACAGCTCCTTGTTCTCGTTGTTCTCGTTGTTCTTGTTGTGCTTCCGTCATCGGGACGCGTCTTTCTTTTTTCAGTCGTTTGTTGTTGACGTCGTTCGTGTTCGCGGCGTTCCAAGCCGGCAAGCGCGACAGCGCACCGCCGTGCCGTGGATGCTGCCGAGCGCCACCTCGTACCACCACTTCTGCTGCTTGGCCGTCCACACCTCTTGCGCGCCGCAGTCGCGGCAGGTGAACGCCTTGTCGACGTAGAAAGTGGGCAGCGGGCCGTAGGTGTTGTTGTGCGCGGCGAGCAAAGCCGTGTCGGCCACGACCATGCCGTCAGCGCGCAGCAGGCCGGCATCGACTTGTTGCCGCTGCAGCAAAGCCACGGCGCGCGCGGCACGTTCGAGGCGATGCGCCTTGATCTCGGCGCGGCGTTGCTTGTTGCTTTTCATCTTCTGCCTCCTTCAAACCAGGCATACCCAGCAGAATTTCATCTCCAGACCGCGCCGTCTACTGAAGCCTTCGCTCCCTCACACGTTCAAAGACTTGAAGAAGTAGCGATTCGTACGCTACGAGCAGGCTGCGCATGGCTGATAGTTGCAGACGATTTGCAGAGAACGCTTCGATATGCCGAAGCGGCGGCCGATCACCAAAACCATATGAGACACCCGGTCGCAGGGTCACAGTGCGAACCACATAGGGAACTATTCCCCTTTCAAAGTGCGGCGCAATGCTGTGACTCGATACATTTCTGTAGTCCATCGAATCTTGACGATATGCGTCGTCGTCAATGCACTCCAGCAAGTTCAATACCCCCTCCGCCTCCGGCCATCTCTGTACGAAATCGATTGCTTGTTTGGTTTGCCGATCGCGAGAAAGATACCTACTACGCGGCACTTTACCTGCCGAGAGAAGGGCTCGATCTGCTTTATCGCTGCCCAGAGAATCCAGATAGCCGGTATTCACGCTCATGCTGGCGTGATGCAACGCAAAGTTCAAAGCCCGAAGCACGCGATCGCGCATCGCACTCGGCTCCAACATGCAGCCGCGAGCAACGGAATCGACAAACTCAATGCGCAAGTCCCATTGCTCCTCGGGACCGTACTCTCGGAGCACTCGATTCCATGCACACCACTTCTTTAGCTCTCCAACCCATCGATTCTGGCAATTGATGAGCTCTCTCAGGTCGCTCCTGATCTGGCGATCAATGAATGGCACTTTGAACTCGACAGAGTCGCCATCCTCGCAAAGATCGTATGCGTGATACCCCTCTATCTGCGGGCCATGCGTGACCCTGGAGTAGCGATCCTCAATCATGAACTGATACGCCTGCACCAAAGCTTCGCTTTCCATACTCACCCCTTCACACACACCACCTGCTTGAGCGTGTAAACCACCTCCACCAGGTCCTTCTGCGCCTCCATCACCGCGTCGATGTCCTTGTAGGCCATCGGGATTTCGTCGATCACGTCGGCGTCCTTGCGGCACTCGACACCTTCGGTCGCGGCGATCTGGTCGGCGATGGTGAAGAGCTTTTTCGCCTTCGTCCGGCTCATCTTTCGACCGGCGCCGTGGCTGCAGCTCATGAAGCTCTCGGAGTTGCCCTTGCCGCGCACGATGTAGCTCTTGGCGCCCATGCTGCCGGGGATGATCCCCAGCTCGCCGGCCTTCGCGCTCACCGCGCCCTTGCGGGTCACGAGCACGTCTTCGCCGAAGTGCGTCTCGCGGCTCACGTAGTTGTGGTGGCAGTTCACCGCTTCCACATGCGCCTCGAACGGCTTGGCGATGACCTTGCGCGCGGCCGCGACCACGCGCTGCATCATCACTTCGCGGTTCGCACGTGCGAACTTCTGGGCCCAGCCCACCGCGCGCACGTAGTCGCCGAAGTACTTGGCGCCTTCCTCGAAGTACGCCAGGTCCTGGTCGGGCAGGTTGCGCTGGTGCAGCTGCGCGTCCTTCTTCGCGAGTTCGATGAAGTGCGTGCCGATGGCATTTCCCACGCCACGCGAACCCGAGTGCAGCATGAACCACACGGCGCCCGCTTCGTCCAGGCACACCTCGATGAAGTGGTTGCCGGTACCCAGCGTTCCCAGGTGCTTGTGGTTGTTCGTGTTCTTGATGCGCGGGTAGTCCTCGCAGATCAGTTCGAACTCGTCCACCAGCTTGGCCCAGGCCGCGTCGGTTTCGTCGGGCGGGGTTTCCCACGATCCCTTGTCGCGGCCCATGCGCTTGGGGTTCGAGCCGTGCGGCACGGCCTTCTCGATCGCCGAGCGCAGCGGGCCCAGGTTGTCGGGCAGGTCGCGCGCGTTGAGCGTGGTCTTGCAGGCCATCATTCCGCAGCCGATGTCCACGCCGACGGCGGCAGGGATGATGGCCTTGAAGGTCGGGATCACCGAGCCCACGGTCGCGCCGATGCCGTAGTGCACGTCGGGCATGGCCGCGATGTGCTTGAACACGATCGGCAGGCGCGCGGCGTTCTCGAGCTGCTTCTGCGCCTCGTCTTCCACGGGGACGCCGTTCGTCCACATCTTCACGGGGACGCCGTTGGCGACTTCATGCAGTTTGTAGTTCGTCATTTTTCGTTCCTCTCTCTTTCTCTCTTCGTCTGTCTATTCTTCACGCGCATTTGGTGGACACGGCGGGATTCGAACCCGCATCAATACGGCGACCATGGTGCTTGAGTCCGATGGCCCAGTCGACGATTGGAAACGCGCGCCAGTGACAGACCCGTCATCGGAGCCAGCACCTGCATCCTCAACCTTGCTCGTCAACCGACTTGCCCGCCGTACCTGGTCTTACCCAGGCTGCCGGCAATTTCAAACATTTTTGGCAGTGGCGCTCCCTTCTGTGCCTGCGTGCCCGTGTCTCTCTTGTCTCTTCTGTCCATCTATCGCTCAGGAACCGTTCGGCCGCAGCGTCACGAGTCCGTTGAGCACCTGGTCCAGGCCGCCGACCACCGAGATCTTGTCGATGCGCTCGGCCACGCGTTCCAGCGTCTCGAGTTCCTTCATGCGCAAGGCGACGGGGTTGCCCTCCATCACCTTCGCGGTGTTCAGCAGCGAGCGCGTGGCCGCGGTTTCCTCGCGGCGGCGGATCACGTTGGCCTGGGCCGACTTCTCGGCCTCCACCACCTGCGCGAGGATGGTCTTCATCTCGCCCGGCAGGATGATGTCCTTCACGCCCACGCTCTCCAGCACCACGCCCGACCCTTCGAGCCGCTCACGCACCTGCGCCAGCACCGTCTGGTCGATGGCCGACTTGTTCTCCAGCAGTGCGTCGAGCGTCTGCTCGCCCACCGCCGCGCGCAGGCCGAACTGCAACTCGCGGTACACATGCTCGGCCGGCTTGGGCATCTGCGCCAGGGCCTGCCGCACATCGGAGAAGCGCCACACCGCCGACAGGTTCAGCCGCAGCCCCACCTTGTCGCGGGTCAGGATCTCCTGGCCGCTCACTTCGGCGATCTGCGAACGCAGATCCACGCTGGTCACCGCCACCTGCCGGTTGAAGCGCCAGAAGCCGTGGTTGCCCGGCGGCAGCAGCGCCTGCATCTGGCCTTCGAGGGTCAGCACGCCGGCATGGAACTCGGGCACCTGCACCAGCAGCGCGCCTTCGAGCCCCTGCACCGCGCGCGGACGCAGCGCCACGCTCTGCAGCTTGGCCAGCAGCTCGGCCGGCAGGCGTGCATCGGCGGCCACGTCGATCACGTCGACGCGCTGCTCGCGCAGGCCGCGCCAGTAGAGCTTGCGGGTGGCGGGCGGCAGGATCTGCACCAGCACGCCGTCTTCATGGCGCAGGCCGACCTCGGTCTCGCCCAGCGACACCTGCACGAACTCGCGCTGCACCAGCTCCGGCTCGCGCGCCAGGAAGTAGTCGGCCAGTTCGTGGTCGAAGGCCGGCTCCGCCAGCGAGAAGCGTTCGAGCTGCACGGTGTCGAAGCCGGTGAACACGCGGTGCTTGCCGGCGGCATACAGCCCGTCGAAATCGCCGTTGCGCAGCAGCAGCACGCGTTCGTTCTTCTTCACGGTGAATTGGTTGAATCCCAGCATTTTTCTTCCTCTCTTTTCTTCTTCGTTTCGGTTGTCGTTCGTTGTTTGTCTGCGTTGCGTCACTGCGTATAGGGGCCCACGAAGGGCAGACGGCGGGCACCGTGGCTTGCAAGGTCAGCCCTGCAGCGGTCGACGGAGCCGGTGCGATGGCGCCGCCGCTCGGGCTGCGCCATCGCCTCCTTCCGCGTCGATGGCTGCATGCGGTTCCTTGCAGAACACGCGATGCGCAAGCCGCCTGCACTGGCACGGTGTCGCTCGGCCGGGCCCTGCCCTGCGCCTCGCTCCGGTGTGCCGGGGCGGTGGGGCTTTCGCCCCCATCAAAGCGACGGTGCGAACACCGCCGATGGTTGTTTGCGGGAATCGAACCCGCCACGCCGTGTGTGAGCACGGTGCTCGACCATGAGCAGACTGGAACAAGTCCAGTGACCAAAGCAGCTCACCAGCGGCATACCGCGGACCCAAGAACAGGTCTGGCCTGCGGCACCGGGCCGCTGTGATGCGGCACCTGGGAGCGGATGAACTGCATCCGGACACTTTCTCTATTGCAGCGAGCGTGCCAACTTGCTGGCAGCCCGGCAGAAAACCTGGAGACGGCGATGCAAGTCATTGACCAGAAAGGGAAATTTCTTCTTCTCTGCATGTGACACGGCGACCATCCCTTGCTAGCATTCAGATAATTTCTAGAAATTCAGCTAGCCTTTTATCCATGAAGCCCATCGTCGTCATCGGTTTCCTCGGCACCCAGCTCGACGCCGGCCAGGGCGCGGGCCGCTGGAACAAGTGGCGCCCCACCGTCTCGCTCGCGCAGCACGACGACATGGTGGTCGCGCGCATCGAGCTGCTGCACACGCGCAAGCACACGGCGCTGGCCGAGGTGGTGAAGGCCGACATCGCCGCGGTGTCGCCCGAAACCACCGTCAACCTCGTGCCCTTCGATCTCGAAGACCCCTGGGACTTCGGCGAGGTCTACACGCGCCTGTACGACTGGGCGCGCGCCTACCCTTTCCAGCCCGAGCGCGAGCAGTACTGGACGCACATCACCACCGGCACGCACGTCGCGCAGATCTGCATGTTCCTGCTGTCGGAGTCGCGCGTGGTGCCGGGCGTGCTGGCCCAGACCTCGCCGCCGCGCAAGCAGCGCCAGGGCGACGCGGGCAAGGTCGCGCTGATCGACCTCGACCTGTCGCGCTACGACCCGATCGCGCGCCGCTTCGACGCCGACCAGCGCGACGCGGTGGCGTTCCTGAAGAGCGGCATCGCCACGCGCAATGCGCGCTTCAACGCGCTCATCGACGAGATCGAGCGCGTGGCGGTGCGCTCGCGCGCGCCGATCCTGCTGGTGGGGCCGACAGGCGCGGGCAAGTCTTTCCTCGCGCGCCGCATGTTCGAACTGAAGCAGGCGCGCCACCAGGTGACGGGGCCGTTCGTCGAAGTGAACTGCGCCACGCTGCGCGGCGACGGCGCGGCCTCCACGCTGTTCGGGCACAAGAAGGGCTCGTTCACCGGGGCGGCGAGCGACCGTGCGGGACTGCTGCGCGCCGCGCACCAGGGCGCGCTGTTCCTCGACGAGATCGGCGAACTCGGCCTCGATGAGCAGGCGATGCTGCTCAAGGCCATCGAGGAAAAGCGCTTCTTCCCTGTCGGCGCCGACAAGGAAGTGGAGAGCGACTTCCAACTGATCGCCGGCACGAACCGCGACCTGCGACGCGACGTGGCGCAGGGGCGCTTTCGCGAAGACCTGTTCGCGCGCATCAACCTCTGGACCTACGACCTGCCCGGCCTCGCGCAACGGCCCGAGGACATAGAGCCCAACCTTGACCACCTGCTGGCCCTGCACGCCGCCGAGAACCACCGCGTGGTGCGCTTCAACGCCGAAGCGCGCACGACCTACCTGCGCTTTGCGCAAAGCAGCGAGGCGATCTGGCGCGGCAACTTCCGCGACCTCTCGGCGAGCGTGACACGGCTCGCGACGCTGGCTGACGGCGGGCGCATCGCCGTCGCGCTGGTCGAAGCGGAGATCGCGCGGCTGCGCTGGCTGTGGAAGCACGAGGGCACGGGCACTGCAGCTGCAACAGGCGACGACGTCGACCTGGAGGCCCTGCTCGGCGAAGAGAAGTTCGCCGGGCTCGACCTCTTCGATCGCCTGCAGCTCGAAGCGGTGGTGCGCGTGTGCCGCCAGTCGCGCACCCTGTCGGACGCGGGGCGGCAGTTGTTCCAGGCCTCGCGGACGCAGCGCAGCGTGGTGAACGATGCGGACCGGCTGCGCAAGTACCTGGGCAAGATGGGGCTGGACTGGGCACGCGTTTCGACCGATGTGCGCCCTTGAAGGCGTGGGCTATCCTCCGCCCGATGCCCATCTCCGCCTTCGCCGTGAAGGTCCCCGCGGCCGAAGCCATCGCCGCAGACCTTCGCCGCCGTTTCGATCCCACCGTGGCACTCGGCGTGCCCGCGCACATCACGCTGCTCGTGCCCTTCATGGACCCCGCGCGGATCACCGATGACGTGCTCGCCCGCGCGCAGCGCGTGCTGCAACGCACGGCGTCGTTCTCCTTCTCGCTCGGCAAGGTCGGGCGCTTTCCCGAGACCGCCTACCTGGCGCCGGAGCCCGCCGCGCCGTTCATCGAGATGACGCGTGCGCTGGTGAAGGAGTTTCCCGAGTTCCCTCCGTACGACGGCGCGCATGACGACATCATTCCGCATCTGTCGGTGGCGCACGGCAATGCATTGCATGCCGAAGAAGCTGCCATCGAGCTGCAAGCCCGCCTGCTCGCAGCGGGGCCTGTGCAGGCACGCTGCACGGAAGTGACGCTCATCGAGAACGCGTCGGGGCGATGGGTGGACATGGATGTCTTTCCGTTGCCTGCCGCCTCCGGCATGTGATGAGCCTGCACATGACCCGCAACACCGTCTCAACCCGCCCGTGGTGGAAGTTCCCACTGCTCGCCCTCCCCCTCTTCCTGCTCGGCGGCTGCGTCCAGTCGATGTTCTATTACCCTGACCGCGTGCGCTACGAGACGCCCGACGCGCTGGGCCTGCGCTACGAGAGCGTGCGTTTCACCAGCGCCGACGGCACGCGGCTGAACGGTTGGTTCATTCCCGCCGCAGGCCGGCCGGACCCGAAGGTGGCCAAGGGCACCGTGGTGCATTTCCACGGCAACGCGCAGAACATGAGCAGCCACTGGCGCTTCGTGGCGTGGCTGCCCAGGCAGGACTACAACGTCTTCGTGTTCGACTACCGCGGCTATGGCGAATCGGAAGGCAAGCCCGAACCGAAGGGCGTGTTCGAGGATTCGAACGCCGCGCTCGACCACGTGCGCGCCCGCGCGGATGTCGATGCGTCACGGCTGTTCGTCTTCGGGCAGAGCCTGGGCGGCACGAATGCGATCGCCGCTGTCGGGTCGGGCAATCGGACCGGGGTGAAGGCGGTGGCGATCGAGTCGACCTTCTACTCGTACAGCGCGATCGCCAACGACAAGCTGCCCGGCGCCGGCCTGCTGGTGGGCAACGACTATGCAGCTTCGAAGTATGTGGCGGCCATCGCGCCGATTCCGCTGCTGCTGATCCACGGCACGGCCGATGCGGTGATTCCCCACGGCCACTCGCAGCGCCTGCTGGCCGAGGCGAAGGAACCCAAGCAGCTGATCGAGGTGCCGGGCGCCGGCCACCTCGAGCCGATGTCCGCGCCGCGCTTCGGCACCATCTATCAGCAGACCCTCACCCGCTTCTTCGAGAGCGCATCGACGCTCCCCTCCCGCCCATGAAACACTTCGACGAAGCCGCCACCGGCGCACCCCTGAGCTTCGAGCGGCTCGTGCCCGCACTGCGCGCCGCCTTCGCGGCCGAGGCGCAGGTGCCGCCGCGCCATGTGCACAGCATCGAGACCGGCGGCGACGCGGCCACGCGCGGCACGGTGCTGATCATGCCGGCGTGGAGCGATGCCGGCTTTCTCGGCATCAAGACGATCAACATCTTCCCGGGCAACGGCGCGCGCGGCCTGCCCGGGCTGCACGCGACCTACGTGCTGTACAACGCGCGCACCGGCGTGCCGCTGGCGATGATGGACGGCAACGAGATCACTGCGCGACGCACGGCGGCCGCGGCGGCGCTGGGCGCTTCATTTCTGGCGCGCACCGGTGCGCGCAAGCTGCTGGTGCTGGGCACCGGCCGTATCGCGCGCATGCTGCCCGCCGCGCACGCCACCGTGCGCCCCATCGACGAGGTGTGGGTGTGGAACCACCGGCCCGAAGGCGCCGAGGCGCTGGCCGCGCAGTGGCGCGCCGACGGATGGAATGCGCAGGCGGCCGGCACCGACCTCGAAGCGGCCGTGCGCAACGCCGACATCGTGAGTTGCGCCACGCTGGCGACCGCGCCGCTGGTGCGCGGCGAATGGCTCGCGCCGGGCGCGCACCTGGACCTGATCGGCAGTTTCACGCCGGCGATGCGCGAGGCCGATGTTCAGTGCTTCGCGAACGCACGCACCTTCATCGACACGCCCGAGGCCTTGCAAAAGGCCGGCGATCTGCTCGATGCGATCGCGGCCGGCACGTTACGCGCCGACGCGGTGCAGGGCACGCTCGCCGAGCTGTGCCGTGGCGCGCGGCCCGGGCGCACCGGCGACGCCGAGCGCACGGTGTTCAAGGCCGTGGGCAGCGCGCTGGAAGACCTGACCGCCGCAACGCTGGTGTGGCGCGCGCTCGAAACACCTCAGCAGGCAGCGGACCGCACGGCTTGATACCGGCGCGATCCGGTCGCGAGACACCGCAGAACCGGCTTTGCCGGGCTGCAGGTGTCGCCCCCGGTAGGGGGTTGGCGAAGCGACACGAAGTGCGCGAAGCCTGGGGGCGAGCCTAGAAGGTCACATTCGCGGACAGCCAGATGGTGCGTCCGGCCGGCGTGGTGCCTGCCACCGACGCACCGCCCTGGAAGTACTCGTTGACCCAGGCCGAGGTGCCGGCCAGGTTCACCTGCTGGAACTTGCGGAAGTCCTTGTTGAACAGGTTGTTCACATTGGCGTTCAGGCGCACGTTCTTCGACACCTGGTAGGAGCCGCCGAGGTGGAACAGGTGGTAGGCCTTGATGTCGCCCACCGCACGGTAGATCGCCAGGTTGTTGCCCGTCAGGCGCGCCGGGTCGCCCGTGAAGCGCGGGCTCTTGCCGCGGTATTCGCCGCGCAGCCAGAAGCGCCACTTGTCGTTGGGGTTCCAGTCGACTTGCGCATGCAGCAGGTGCCGCGCGGTGTCGGCGAGCTTGCCGTTCTTGACGCCGCCCTCGATCACTTCGCTGTCGGTCCAGGTGTAGCCCGCCTTCAGGCCCCAAGCCTTGCTCAATTGCACGCGGCTGCTCAGTTCCATGCCCCAGGTCTTGGCCTGGTCGACGTTGACCGAGTAGTTCGCGGTCGGGTCGACCACGCAGCTGGAGATGCGCGACACGCTGCAGTCGCCGCCGCTGGCGATCTTGTCTTTCACCTTGTTGTGGAACAGGGTCGCCGAGGCGGTCAGGCCCTTCTGGTTGTTGAACAGCGCCGACAGTTCGGTGCTGGTGCTGGTCTCGGGTTTGAGGTTCGGGTTGCCGATGTTGAGCGTGGCGCCCTGCCCGCTCACGCCGCTGATGCCGTCGATGAGCTGGTTCAGGCGCGGCGCGCGGAAGCCCTTGCTGACGCCGCCCTTGAAGGTCCACTGCGGCGTCGCGTCCCAGACGAGGTAGCCGCGCGGGCTCACATGGCCGCCGAAGGCGCTGTGGTGGTCGTAGCGGCCGCCCAGCGTGGCGGTGAGGCCCGGTGCGAGGCGCCATTCGTCTTCCGCGAACAGCGCCCACATGGTTTGCGTCTGCGAGCGCGGCAGCAGGCCGTCGACCAGCTTGGCGTCCCACCACTGGCCGCCGACGGTCAGCACGTGGGCGTCGCCCACCGGCGCGACCAGCTTGCTGTCGAGCACGAGGTTGGTGGTCTTGAGTTCGCGCGCGCGGCCGCGATCGGCTTCGTTCAACCAGTACACGGTGCGGCGGGCCGCGGCATTGCGCGGAATGGCGCCGCCGGGGATCGTGCGGCCGACGGTCTCGGTGGTGGTGTGCATCAGGCTGCTTTCCACCGTGCCGAAGCCCAGGCGTCCGGTGTGGCCGATGGCGACCTGGTCGCGGTTGAAGCGCAGCGCGTCGGCATAGCCCGGCGGGTTGTTGCCGGTGCGGTTGGGCGCGGCCGCGTCGCGCGTGCCCAGGCGACCGTCTTCGTTGTCGTACCAGGTGCGGCCGGATTCCACGTCGAGCCAAATGTCGTGCTGGCGGTTGGGCGTGAGCATCAGGCGGCCGCCCACGCTGTGCTGGCGGCTTTCGGCGGGCGCGGGGTTGCGGGCGGTCGCAGGCTGCGCCTGGCCCGGTGCCAGCACCCAGTCGGCCGCCTCGCGGCGGTAGATGTTGCCGCGCAGGGTCAGGCCCAGCAGGTCGGTGGCCACGGGGCCGCTCAGGTACACGCTGGAGCGCGTCTGCGAGCCCCACTCACTGTCCTGCGGAATGCCGGTTTCCATCGTGACCTGGCCACCCCATTCGCGCGCCACCTTGCGCGTGATGATGTTGACCACGCCGCCCATGGCATCGGAGCCGTACAGCGTCGACATCGGGCCGCGGATGACCTCGATGCGCTCGATGGCCGCCAGCGGCGGCATGAAGCTGGTGTGCGCGGCGCCGAAGCCGTTGGGCGTCACGTCGCCGGCCACGTTCTGGCGCCGGCCGTCGATGAGGATCAGCGTGTAGTCGCTGGGCATGCCGCGGATCGAGATGTCCAGGCCCCCGGTCTTGCCGGTGCCGCCGCCGACGTCGATGCCTTCGACGTTCTGCAGCGCTTCGGCCAGGTCGCGGAACTGGCGCGTTTCCAGCTCCTGGCGCGTGATGACCGAAATGGACGCGGGCGCGTCCTTGAGTTCCTGCTCGAAGCCGGTGGCGCTGACGACGACCTCGCGCAGTTCCTGCTCAGCGGGCGTCTGAGCGAACAGGGCGGGGGAAAAGAGAGAAGCGGCGGCCAGCGCCAGCAAGGACGGACGCGACCGAAGGCCGCGATGCGAGAACAACATGCAAAAACTCCACGGGAAACGGCAGGAAAAACAGGGCCGCTCTCGGGTGCGTTGTTGTTGCGTACCAACTGATCAGCATCAATTGTATTGAGAATGAAAACAAATATTATTTACATCCAAGGAACCGAAGGGACATCGCGAACGGCTGATGGCGCTTCGTGTAGGCCCTGCTTCCGGCCTCCCGACAAACCCCATGTCAGCCGAAAGTTCATCTTGAATTCAGGGGCGGATACGTCATCTGACGAATGGCAGCCCGCGAAGGGCGTCGTTAATCTTGAACAAGAAAAAAAGAGAGGTCCGCCATGCTCACCATCCTTCAGAAAGCCGTGATCCTCGGGAAGGCCGGCGTCGATGTGCCCACCCGCCCGGCCGACGACCAGTCCACGCCGATGGCCACGGGCTCGCCGGTGAAGGCGGAAGGCGTGTCGCAGAAGGCGCACGAGTGGGCACGGGCCGTGGAAACCCTGTACGTCACCTACGTCGCGGCACGCGCCGCGAAGAGCCTGCGCGACGCTGAAGAAGCACGGCAGGCGGCCATGCTGCGGCAGTTGTCGGCTGCGGTGCAGGCCTGAGCATCTCCAATCACGCCGGAGAAGCGATGCCATCAGGCGGGGCCTGACGTCGCACGGCGCCCCTTCGCGAGATCACCAGCGAATCTTCACGCCGACGCTCGCGTTCACCCCGCTCTTGATGCGTGCATCGCCGCCGGAGCCCGACCACAGCTTGCCCACCTCCGCATACACGCTCGTGTTCTCGGCCACCTGCAGCGTGGCCCCGACCGCCAGCTCGGTGCTGTGGCCGCCGGTGCGCGTCGCGATGTCCGCGACACCGGCCGGGCCGACAAAACGGGTGACGTCGGTACCGCTGCTGTTGCGGTAGAAATTGACCCGCGCATAGGGCTGCAACAGCCCGGCGCTGGTGACGAACTCGCCCTTCACGCGCACGCCGGCGCGTGCCCGCCAACCGTTGTGGCTCTTCTGCTGCACGAGGGCGCCGGAGATGCCCGTGTCGCCCAGGCTCACCCGCTGGTGCACCAGCTGCACCTGCGGCTCGACGGTCCAGTGCTGCGCAATGGCAATCGACTGCCCCACCTCGATGGACGCCAACACGCTGTTGCCCTTGCCGCCCCTGGAGAAGCCCAGCGTGGGCATGGCGGTGTAGCGGTGGCGGCCGGCCTGCAAAACGCCGTCGACGTACACGCCGCTGCCGTGCTTCCAGGTGGCATAGGCCCCCAAGTATTCGCTCTTCTGGTTGTTGGCGCCCACCGCGCGGTTTGCCAGGCCGCTGGCAAAGCCGTTCACGCGCATGTCGCCGTCGAGCTGGCCGACGTACACGCCCACACGCCAATCGGGGTTGGCCCACAGGTCGGTGCCGGCCTGGAAGCCCGTGAGGCGCCCCTTGCTCGTGGGGCTCACGGTGCCGCCCTGCGCGATGGTGCGGTCGGTGCTGATGATGCGGCCCCAGGCCTCGCGGTAGCCCTGCGTCGGCTTGGCCGGGTTCGCGCCCGCTACAAGGTCCTCGCCCATGCGCAGGCGCCTGTTGCCGAGCATCGCGAAGCTGGACTGGCGCAGCTGCTCGGGCAGCGCGGCGTACATCGGTACTTCGGCGCGGTAGGTGGGCACGGCGAGCACGGGCACGCCGCCGGTGCCGCCAGTGCCCGAGCCGCCACCGCCGGCAGGCGGCGTGACGGGCGGGACAGGCGTCACGGGCGCCGCGGTCGACCGCAGGTACCAGTTCTCGCCCGCGCCGGTGGCGTCGGCCGCATGCAGCCGGTACTCGTAGGCGCCCGCATCGACGTGCGTGCCGGCCAGCGCGAACGCGCTCTTGTTGGTCTGCGCGGTGGTGGTCGCGCCGTTGATGGCGCTGATCACTTCGATGCCGTTGCCCGTGGTGAGTGCGCCCAGGCCGCCCAGGTTGGTGATCTGCACGTGGGTCGTGCCGCTGGCGACGGCGGTGGCGCCGCTCAGGATGAGCCGGTCGCTCGCGCTCGCGCTGCCGCCCAGCGCGGTACCCAGTCGCAGCGTGCCGCCGTTGCCTACCCAGGGACCGGCGACGGTGAGCGTGGTGCCGGGTACCGCACCGACCAGCGACACCGTGCCGCCGTGGGTCATCGACGCGATGGTCTGGCTGTTGCCGGCCAGGTCGAGCGTCGCGCCGGCGGCCACGGTGAAGGGGCTCGCGCTGCTGAGCACGTTGGCGGCGCCGGCGCGCAGCGTGCCCGCCGCGACGTTGGTCGCGCCCGCGTGGGTGTCGGTACCGCTCAGCGTCAGCACGCCCGCGCCGGCCTTCACGAGATCGGCGGAGCCGGAGATCGCGCCTGTCCACGCCAGGTCGTTCCCGTTGGTGTCGACGGTGCCCGTGCCGCCCAGCAGCAGGGCGTTGCTGACGCTGAGGCCCCCGGCCCCCGCGACGACGCTGGCGGTCGCGCCCGCGCCGATCGAAATCGCGCCCGTCATCGACGAGCCGGTGTTCAGCGTGAGGCTGTTGGTGCCGCCCGTGAACGCGACCGCCGCGGCGCGGGTGACGCCGTCGCCGCCCAGGCCACCCGAGATGGTTCCGCCATTGGTCAGCGCGAGGTTGGCGCCCGTCACCCCGGCGCCGCCCACGCCGTTGGCACCGCTCGGCCCGCCGTTGCTGTTGGCGCCGCCGACGCCACCCGCCCCGCCGGTGATGGAACCGGTGTTGGTGATGCTTGCGCCCGCACCGATCGACGCGAGGCCGGCCCCGCCATCGCCGCCACCGCCCGGTGAACCGGTGCCGCCCGCGCCGCCGCCGGCCGCACCGCCAGCGCC
>NZ_QXMN01000125.1:0-2773 GCF_003581445.1 Acidovorax cavernicola
TGCAGGGCCAGGGCGCGATCCTCGAAGTCAACGCCGGCCCGGGCCTGCTGATGCACCTCAAGCCGACCAACGGCGCGCCGCGTCCCGTGGGCATGGCGATTGCCGACCACCTGTTCCCGCGCTCCGAGGAAGACCGCGACGCGGGCCGCATTCCCGTCGTCGGCATCGTCGGCACGCGCGAGAACGCGTTCATCGCGCGCCTCGTGGGCTGGCTGCTGCAGCTGTCGGGCAAGCGCACGGGCGTGGCCAGCAGCGAAGGCATGTTCCTCGCCACCCGCCAGACGCAGAAGACCGATACCGCCAACTGGGCCGGCGCGCACCGCCTGCTCACCAACCGCCTGGCCGAAGCCGCGGTGATCCAGACCACGCCGCGCTCCATCCTGGAAGAAGGCCTGGCCTATGACCGCTGCCTGATCGGCGTGGTCACCGACATGGACGGCTACGAGACGCTGGCCGACCACGACGTGCTCGAAGCCGGCCAGATGCGCCGCGTGATCCGCACGCAGATCGACGTGGTGCTGACCCACGGCGCGGGCGTGCTCAATGCCGACCTGCCCGAAGTCGCGGACCTGGCCGAACTCAGCGACGGCGAAGTGATCCTGTACTCGCTGGACGCCGCCAACGCCGTGGTCGCGGCCCACCGCCAGGACAACGAAGGCGGCCGCGCCGTGTTCGTCAAGGGCAACAATGTGGTTCTGGCCACGGGTGCGCAGGAACGCGTGCTGGGCACGCTGGACGCGCTCGCGCTGCCCGGCGGCAAGCGTCCCGACACGCCGGCGCTGCTGGCCGCGATCGCCACGGCCTGGGCGCTCGATATCTCGCCCGATCTGATCGGTGCCGGTATCAAGACCTTCGAATACACCAACTGATTTCACGCAAACCACGACGACATGCATGCCCGGCTGGTCCCGCGCCAGCCCGCCATCTGAAAGAACCGACTATGCAGATCACCCGCATCCGCGCCTTGCGTGGCCCGAATCTCTGGACCCGCAGCACCGCCATCGAAGCCATCGTGCAGTGCGAAGACAACGAGCAGTGCTACACCTCGATCGCCGGCTTCGAAGAGAAGCTGCGCGCGCGCTTCCCGACCATCGCGCCGCTGCAGCCGCATGGCGCCGACCAGCGCCTGTCGCTGGCCCACGTGCTCGAAGTCGCGGCGCTCTCGCTGCAGGCCCAGGCCGGCTGCCCGGTCACGTTCAGCCGCACGCATGAGACGCTGGAAAACGGCACCTTCCAGGTCGTCGTCGAATACACCGAGGAAGCCGTGGGCAAGCTGGCCATGGACAAGGCGCTGGAGCTGGTGCAGGCCGCGCTGGCCGACACCGCGTTCGACGCCGAAGCCGCGATCGCCGCCTTGCGCGAGCTCGATGAAGACGAGCGCATCGGCCCCTCCACCGGCGCCATCGTCGATGCGGCCGTGGCGCGCGGCATTCCGTTTCGCCGCCTGACTTCGGGCTCGCTGGTGCAACTGGGCTGGGGCGCGAAGGCGCGCCGCATCCAGGCCGCCGAACTCGACAACACCAGCGCCGTCGCCGAATCCATCGCCCAGGACAAGGACCTGACCAAGCGCCTGCTGCACTCGGCCGGTGTGCCCGTGCCGCTGGGCCGCCCGGTCGAATCGGTCGATGAAGCCTGGGAAGTCGCGCTCGAAGTCGGCCTGCCGGTCGTGGTCAAGCCACAGGACGGCAACCAGGGCAAGGGCGTGACGGTCAACCTGACCGAGCGCAGCCAACTCGCCTCCGCCTATGCCTCGGCCGCCAAGTACGGCACGGTGATGGTCGAGCGCTTCCTGCCCGGCCATGACTTCCGCCTGCTGGTCGTCGGCGACCAGCTCGTCGCCGCCGCGCGCCGCGAGCCGCCCCAGGTGCTGGGCGACGGCCAGCACACGGTGCGCGAGCTGGTCGATGCGGTCAACCTCGACCCGCGCCGCGGCTCGGGCCATGGCACGGCGCTGACCAAGATCCGCCTCGACGACATCGCGGTCGCGCATATCGCCGCCGAAGGCCTGACGCCCGATTCCGTGCCCGCCCAGGGCCAGCGCGTGGTGCTGCGCAACAACGCCAACCTGTCGACCGGCGGCAGCGCCACCGACGTGACCGATGACGTGCACCCCGAAATCGCGGCGCGCGCGGTCGAAGCCGCGCAGACCATAGGCCTGCACATCTGCGGCGTCGACGTGGTCTGCGAAACCATGCTGCGTCCGCTCGAGGAGCAAAACGGCGGCGTGGTCGAAGTCAACGCCGCGCCCGGCCTGCGCATGCACCTCGCGCCGTCGTTCGGCAAGCCGCGCCATGTGGGCGTGCCCATGGTCGATCAGCTGTTCGCCCATGACCAGGACGGCCGCATTCCCGTGATCGCCGTGACCGGCACCAACGGCAAGACCACCACCGCGCGCATCATCGGCCACCTGTTCGCGGCCCATGGCCTGCGCGTGGGCATGACCAATACCGACGGCGTCTACGTCAACGGCCGCCAGATCGACAGCGGCGACTGCTCGGGCCCGCGCAGCGCGCGCAATGTACTGGCGCACCCCGAAGTCGACGCCGCCGTGCTCGAATGCGCGCGTGGCGGCATTCTGCGCGAAGGCCTGGGCTTCGACCGCTGCCAGGTCGCCGTGGTGACCAACGTCGGCGAAGGCGATCACCTGGGACTGAACTTCATCACCACCGTCGAAGACCTGGCCGTGCTCAAGCGCGTGATCGTGCAGAACGTCGCGCCCACGGGCTATGGCGTGCTCAACGCCATCGACCCGCAAGTCGCGGCCATGGCCAGC
>NZ_QXMN01000126.1:0-2753 GCF_003581445.1 Acidovorax cavernicola
ATGTGGCCACGGCCATCGCCGAGTATTTCCGCGACCAGGGCAAGAAAGTGCTGTTCCTGATGGACTCGGTCACGCGCTTCGCGCGCGCCCAGCGCGAGATCGGCCTGGCCGCGGGCGAGCCGCCGACGCGCCGCGGCTACCCGCCGTCGGTGTTCGCGACGCTGCCCAAGCTGATGGAGCGCGTGGGCATGAACGACAAGGGCTCGATCACCGCGCTCTACACGGTGCTGGTCGAAGGCGACGACATGACCGAGCCGATCGCCGACGAGACCCGCTCCATCCTCGACGGCCATATCGTGCTGTCGCGCAAGCTCGCCGCCGCCAACCACTATCCGGCGATCGATGTGCTGGCCTCGGCCTCGCGCGTGATGAACGCCGTGGTCACGCCAGAGCACCGGCGCATGGCGGGCCGGCTGCGCGAACTCATGGCCAAGTACGAGGAAGTCGATCTGCTGGTCAAGATCGGCGAATACAAGCGCGGCGGCGATCCGACCACCGACGAAGCCATAGCCAAGATGGAAGCCATCCGCGGCTTTCTGAAGCAGCGCACGCATGAGAACTCGAGCCTCGAGCACACGCTGGCGGCGCTCGAGCAACTGGTGGGGGCCGCACAATGAACATGCTGCGCGACCTGCTGGCCATCAAGCGCTTTCGCGAAGGCCAGGCCGAAGCCGCGATGCGCGCGCAGCGCCAGATGTTCCAGCAGGCCCGGCAGGAGCGCGTCGACGCCGAGGCGCTGCTGGCGCAGCTGCTGGCCGCAGGCCTGCTCGCCGAGCAGCAGCTCTACACGGACCTGTGCGCGCGCGTCGTGCGCGTGCGCGAGATCGAACAGGTGCATCTGGCGGTCGCCGCATTGCGCCAGCGCGAGCAGCAGCAGCAGGACGCGCTGGACGCCGCACAGCGCCAGCTCGAGGAGGCGCAGCAGCGTTTCGACCAGGCGCGCAGCCTGCACAAGGAGGCCGCGCGGCAGACGTCCAAGTTCATCGATCTGGCCAGCCGCTTTGCCTCGGTCGAGGCGCTGGAATCCGAACGCCGCGAAGACCTCGAGATGGAAGAGGCCGCGAGCGTGGTGCGCGAACGCGAGGAATGGGATGGCGCCGACGGAGAGGCCGCGTGATGGGCCCGCAACGCCCCCTCCATCTCGATGTCGGGGTGCCCTCGGGCAGCGCCTTCGGCACGCCCGCCGATACGCCCGGCCAGGCCGACGCGCGCAGCGAGCAGGAGCTCGCCGACCAGGGCCGGAATCTGCGCGACCTGCTGTCCCGGCAGCGCGCGGCCGCGCCAGCGAACGCCCCGGCTCCGGCCAGCGACGCCGTGCGCCCGTTCGACCTGTTCCGGTCCGCCCACGCCGGCCCCGACCCGAAGGCGCCGCCGCCGGCAGCGGCCGCGCTGACGCCGACCCTCGAACAGATGGCCAGCCGCCTGCTGGTCGGCGACGGCAGCCAGGGCCGGCGCGGCGTGCAGATCACGCTGGCCGATGCGCAGTTGCCCGGCGTGGTCGTCGATGTCTTCGAGGAAGCCGGGCGGCTCGTGGCGCGGTTCACCTGCAGCGACGAAGCTGCGCGCGAGCGTCTGTGCGCCGCCGCGCGCTGGTTCGCGCACGGCCTGGCGCAGCGCCTGCAACGCGACATCCGCGTGGAGGTGCAGACCGATGACCCTGAGGACGCCTGCCTGTTGCAGGTCGATTCCGACCACTGACTTTCCCGTTTGTCCTTTCCCAGATGTCCACTTCCCTATCCGCCCCGGCCACCTGGCGACCGCCACCGCTGTCACGCAACGAGGCGCAGGCCCACACGACCATCGCCCAGCGGGCCATGGGCATGCCGGTGCACGCCGGCGGCACGCAGTGGCTGGCCAGCCTGCGCCCCGTCATCGAGGCACCGTGGCCGGCGCTCGCCAGCGACACCCTGGCCTGCATCGAATGGGCGGGCGCGCAACTGCAGCTGCAGTTGCCGGGCGCCGCGGCCGAACAGCTGCTGTCGGCCCTGCTGGACGGCGCGGCGCTGCCCCCGCTGCCCGATGAAATGCAGGCCGGTGCGCTGGCCGCGGCGCTGGACGACCTGCTGGCCGGCCTGGAGCGCCTGGGCCGGGGCGCGCCCCGGTTCATGCCCGCGGCCGGCGGCCAGCCGCCCGCCGTGCTGCCCCATGCGTTCGCGCTGCAGCTCGACGCGCGCGCAGGCAGCCAGGCCATCGCCGGCCTGCTGCGCACCGACAGCCTGGGCCTGCTGCTGATCGCCGGACTCGCCTCGGCCCTGCCGCCGCGCGCAGGCCCGCTGGCGAACGCCGCCCTGCCCCTGACCCTGCACCTCGACATCGGCTACGCCACGCTCAGCGTCGACGAACTGCGGCAGCTGGGCCCGGGCGACGTGGTGCCGATGGCGAACAGCTTCGTCGGCGCGCAACGCGTGCTGTGGCTCCAGGCCCCGGGCGCCGGCGGCCTGCATGTGCAGCTTCCCGCCCCGGCGGACGCCGCTGCGCACGCCGCTGCGCATGCCGCTGCGCATGCCGCTGCGCACGCCCCTTTCCTCACCGTTGTCCAGCCCTGGAGCCATGCCATGCCCGCTCTTGATCCGCCCCTCGACGAAGCCGCGAGCTTCGACGCCATCCCGGTACGCCTGTCCTTCGATCTGGGCGAGATCAGCCTCACGCTGGCCGAACTGCGCACGCTGCAGCCCGGCCAGGCCATACGCCTCGGACATCCCGTGGCGAACGCCGTGCGCATCCGCGCCAACTGCGCGCTGATCGGTGAGGGC
>NZ_QXMN01000039.1:0-58336 GCF_003581445.1 Acidovorax cavernicola
GGGTCATGTTGGGAATTTTACGGGTCGGCGCTAGCATGGGCCGATGACCGACCATGACCACGCCCACGACCACAGCGAACTCGGCGAGATGGACCTTCGCGTGCGCGCCCTCGAGAGCGTGCTCACGCAAAAGGGCTACATCGACCCCGCCGCGCTCGATGTGCTGATCGACACCTACCAGACCCGCATCGGCCCGCGCAACGGCGCGCGCGTGGTCGCGCGGGCCTGGGTCGACCCGGCTTTCCACGACTGGCTGATGGCCGACGCCACGGCCGCCATCGCCTCGCTCGGCTACACCGGGCGCCAGGGCGAGCACATGGTGGCGGTGGCCAACACTGACGACCAGCACCACATGGTCGTCTGCACCCTGTGCAGCTGCTACCCCTGGCCGGTGCTGGGCCTGCCGCCCACCTGGTACAAGAGCGCGCCGTATCGTTCTCGCGCCGTGAAAGACCCGCGCGGCGTGCTGGCCGATTTCGGCACCACGCTGCCGGAGACCACGCGCATCCGCGTCTGGGACTCGACCGCCGAGGTGCGCTACCTCGTGATTCCGCAGCGCCCGGCAGGCACAGAGGGCTGGAGCGAGGACGAGCTCGCCGCGCTGGTCTCGCGCGATTCGATGATCGGCACGCGCGTGGTCGAGGCGCCTTCGGCAAGGAGCGCGGCATGAGCTATACCACCCACGCCGACCTCGGCGGACAACCCGGCTTCGGCCCCGTCACGCCCGAGCCCGAGGGCGAGCTGTTCCATGGCGCGTGGGAGCCGCGCGCGTTGGCGCTCACGCTGGCCATGGGCGCTACTGGTTCCTGGAACATCGACACCAGCCGCGCCGCGCGCGAAACGCTGCCCGACTACCGTGACCTGAGCTACTACCAGATCTGGCTCGGCGCGCTGGAGCAACTGATGCTGCAGCGCGGCCAGGTCTTCGCCGACGAGATCGCGTCCGGCCAGATGCAGCATCCGGCCGCGCCGGTCGCCCGCGTGCTGCAGGCCGGGAACGTGCCAGCTATGCTCGCCAAGGGCTCCGGCACCGAGCGTCCCGCGTCGGCGCCCGCGCGCTTCGCGCTGGGGCAGGCCGTGCGCATGCACCTCGGGCGCGTCGACCACCACACGCGCCTGCCAGGCTACGTGCAGGGCAAGCGCGGCACGATCGAACACATCCATGGCGCGCACGTATTCGCCGACGCGAACGCGCAGGGCCTGGGCGAGCAGCCGCAGTGGCTCTATACCGTGGTCTTCGACGAAGCCGAGCTGTGGGGCGACGACGCGCCGCGCCAGAACCTCGCCGTGTCGGTCGATGCGTGGGAAAGCTACCTGGAGCCTGCGGCATGAAGGTCAACGACCTGCCGCCACTGGCGCTTGCTCCCGGCATGCCGCACGATGCCGACGGGCCGGTGTTCCGCGAGCCTTGGGAGGCACAGGCCTTCGCGATGACGCTGGCGCTGCACGAGCGCGGCCTGTTCACCTGGGTGGAGTGGGCTGCGGCGCTGGCCGACCAGATCACCGCCGCGCAGGCTGCCGGCGACCCGGACACGGGCGACACCTACTACCGTCACTGGCTGGCGGCGCTCGAAGGGCTTGTGGCTCGCAAGGGCGCGAGTTCCGGCGACGAGCTGGCCCGCTACCGCCATGCCTGGGACCACGCGGCCGACCGTACGCCGCACGGCCAGCCGATCGAGCTTCGAAGCGAAGACTTTCCAGGCTAGACCCGGATCACCCGCCCCGGATTGAGGATGTTCTTCGGATCGAGCCCGCGCTTGATCGCCCGCATCATCTCCAGCGCCACCGGCGACTTGTGCTTCTCGAGCTTGTCGACCTTGAGCGAACCCACGCCGTGTTCGGCCGAGAACGAGCCGCCGAACTGCTCGACCGCGTCGTACACCAACGTGTTGATGCGCTCTTCCTCGTTCTTCAGGAAGGCCTTGGTGTCGATGTTCTCGGGCGCCTGCACGTTGTAGTGCAGGTTGCCGTCGCCCAGGTGGCCGAAGTTCACGAGCCGCACGCCGGCGATCTCGCGCTTCAGGAGTGCGTCGGTCGCTTCCACGAAGGCCGGGATGCGCGACACGGGAATCGAGATGTCGTGCTTGATGTTCAGGCCTTCCTCGGCCTGCGCTAGGGGAATGCTCTCGCGGATGTGCCAGAGCTGGTGCGCCTGCGTGAGGTTCTCGGCCACCACCGCGTCGGTCACGCAGCCGTCCTCGAAGGCGGTTTCGAGCAGGGCCTCGAAGCGCGCGCGGGCGTGGTCTTCGGACTCGTTGTCGGAGTTCTCCAGCAGCACGCAGTAGGGCACCGCCTCGTCGCCGATGAAGGGCACGCGCAGCTGCGGCATGTGCTTGTCGACCAGGCTCAGCGCAAACTTGCCCATCACCTCGAAGCCCGTGAGGCCCGAGCCCAGGTGCTTGTGCGCCAGGCCCAGCAGCGTGACCGCGTGGTCGAGCGAGGGCACGGCGGCCCAGGCGGTGAGCTGCGCGGCGGGCAGCGGGTACAGCTTCATGGTCGCGGCCGTGATGACGCCCAGCGTGCCTTCGCTGCCGACGATCAGGTCGCGCAGGTCGTAGCCGGTGTTGTCCTTGCGCAGGCCGCTCGTGCCTTCCCAGATCTCGCCCTGCGGCGTGACCACTTCCAGGCCCAGGCACAGCTCGCGCGTGTTGCCGTAGCGCACGACCTGCGTGCCGCCCGCGTTGGTCGCGAGGTTGCCGCCGATGGTGCAGCTGCCCTCGGCCGCGAGGCTCAGCGGGAACAGGTAGCCGGCTTTCTCGGCGGTTTCCTGCAGGGTCTGCAGGATGCAGCCGGCCTCGACGGTCATCGTGAGGTTGGCGGCGTCGATCTCGCGGATCGCGTTCATGCGCTGCAGGCTCAGCACCACCTGCGTGCCGCTGTCGTCGGGAATGGAGCCGACCGCCAGGCCGGTGTTGCCGCCCTGCGGAATGACGGCGGTGCCGGTCGCGGCGCAGGCCTTGACCACGTCGGCCACCTGCTGCGCATTGGCCGGACGCACCACGGCCAGCGACTTGCCGCGCGAGCGCTTGCGCCAGTCCTGCTCGTAGGCGGCGAGGTCACCCTCGGTGAGCACATGCGAAGCGCCAACGATGGCGCGCAGTTGATCGATCAATGCGGTGGACGAAGAAGTCATGGGGCGGAAGTCTCCAGTGGACGGGCAGCGGCAGCGGCGGCCTTGGCGTGACGCAGGCGAAGGCGCACATGCCAGGCGCAGGCGGCGAAGAGCACGAGGCACAGCAGCACCTCGATGAGCGCGAGGATCTGCCCCACGCCATTGGTGTCGCTCCAGGCGCGCACCACGCCCTCGGTGAAATAGAGCCAGATCATCAGGCTGACCCAGCGGTAGGTGTACATGCGGTTCTTGTAGAGCCCCGCGAGCGGAATGACCAGCGGCAGCACCTTGAGCGCGAGCAGCGAACCGCCCGGGCGCAGCGGCGCCAGCCACAGTTCCCAGGCCAGGCCCAGCACGATCAGTCCGACGAGGCTGCCCACGGCAAGCCAACGGGTGGCGCGGACGGAAGAGGGCGGGAGCGGGGTGTCGGACACGGTGGCGAGGGAAGAAGAAAGGGGTGGCGCGACGGGCTGCCGGGCGCCTCTGAAAGAGCGGATGGCATGATAACGGCCATGAATCGTCGGCAGCTTTGGAGGGATCTTTCGCGCTTTCCATGGCGCAACACCGCAGCGGTGCTGGGGGAGCGTTTCCGCGAAGACCGGCTCGGCCTCACGGCCAGCAGCCTGACCTTCACCACGACCATCGCGATGGTCCCGTTCTTCACGGTGGCGCTGGCGCTGTTCACCGTGTTTCCGATGTTCGCCACCATGCAGGGCCGCCTGCAGCGCTGGCTGATCGAAAGCCTGATCCCCGACAACATCGCGCGCCAGGTGCTGGGCTACCTGAACCAGTTCGCGAGCAAGGCCAGCGGGTTGGGCATCGCGGGCCTGGTGGTGCTGCTGATCACCGCCATCGCGCTGATCCTCACCATCGACAAGACGCTCAACAACATCTGGCGCGTGCGCACGCCCCGGCCCTTCGCGCAGCGGGTGCTCATCTACTGGGCCACCATCACGCTCGGTCCGCTGATCCTGGCCGTGAGCCTGTCGACCACCTCCTACGTGTTCGCTGCCTCGCGCGACGTGGTGGGTGGAGGTGTCGTCAAGCTGGTCTTCGACGCCTTCGAGTTCGTGCTGCTGGCGGCCGGCATGGCGGCGCTCTACCACTACGTGCCGAACACCAACGTGCGCTGGTCGCATGCCTGGGCCGGCGGCATCTTCGTGGCGGCGGCCATCGAGATCGCCAAGCGCGTGCTGGGCTACTACCTGAGCCTCGTGCCGACCTATTCGGTGCTGTACGGCGCCTTCGCCACCTTCCCGATCCTGCTGGTGTGGATCTACGTGGCGTGGGTGATCGTGCTGCTGGGCGCCGTCATCGCGGCCTACCTGCCGAGCCTGTTGACGGGCGTGGCGCGTCGGGGCAGCGCGGCGGGCTGGCCGATGCAGCTCGCGATGGAGGTGCTGCAGCACCTGGCGCGCGCGCAAGCCACGCCGGCCAAGGGCATGGGCGCCAGCGAAATGTTGACGCGCATGCGTGTCGACGGGCTGCAGCTGGCACCGGTGATCGAGGCGCTGGTGCGGCTGGACTGGATCGCGCCGCTGGCCGAGGAGCCCTCCAACCAGGACCCGCGCTACGTGCTGCTGGCCGACCCGTCGACGCCCATCGAGCCGCTGCTGCGCGAGCTGCTGATGCCGCGCGCCGAACCGCTGGAAGACCTGTGGCAGAAGGGCCCGCTGCACACGTTGCGGCTGGGCGACGTGCTGTTGATCTAAAGCCTGGGGCGGCTCAGATCTTGACGCGTCCCGCCCAGATGTCGCGGTACATCGTCCAGTCGCCCATGAAGGAATAGAGCGGGCGCTTGAACGAGGCCGGCTTGTTCTTCTCGAAGCCGAAATGCCCGACCCAGGCGAAGCCGTAGCCCGCCACCAGCCCGGCCAGCAGCCACCACGGATTCAGCGTGACCACCAGGGCCACGAGGCACAGCAGCGAGATCGTCGAGCCCGCGAAATGCAGCCGCCGGCAGGTGACGTTGGCGTGCTCGGTCAGGTAGAAGGGATAGAACTCGGCGAAGCTCGTGAAGCGGCGTGGATCGACGGCGCCCGAGGCTTGCGGCGTGGTGTGGGTGGAGGTGCTCATCGTGTGTCTCCTGCGCCCCGCGGGGGCTTTGTCCATAATAGCCACGAGCCCGCGGCCGCACCACCCGGGTTCGCCATTCCACCTTCGCCATATCCACCTTGAGCGCTGTTCCCGCCGTCCCCGTCGATTCTTCCGCCGATGCCAACGCGCCGTGGGTCGTCTGCCTGTGCGCCGAATGGTGCGGCACCTGCCGCGACTACCGGCCGCTGCTGGCCGAGCTGGCCAGGGCGCATCCGCAGTTCCGATTCGCCTGGGTCGACATCGAGGACCACGCCGAGATCGCCGATGCCTTCGACGTCGAGACCTTCCCGACCCTGCTGGTGGCGGGCGCCGACGGCACGCGCTTCCTGGGCCCGCTGCTGCCGCACATCGAGACGCTGTCGCGCCTGCTCGGCGCGCTGCAGCCGCCACAGCCTTCCAGCCTCGACGTCGACCTGCTCCTGGCCGTTCTCGAGAAAAAGCCCGCGGTCTTCGCGGTCTGACCTCTTCGGAGCCTTCCTCCCATGAACATCCTGATCTTCGGCGCCACCGGCATGGTGGGGCAGGGCGTGCTGCGCGAGTGCCTGCTGGCGCCCGATGTGGAGCGCGTGGTCGCCGTGGGGCGCAGCGCCACCGGGCAGCAGCATCCCAAGCTGCAGGACCTCGTGCACAAGGACATGTACGACTACCGCACCATCGAGTCGCAGTTGACGGGCTTCGATGCCTGCTTCTTCTGCCTGGGCGTGTCGTCGGTGGGCATGAAGGAGCCCGAGTACAAGCACATCACCTACGACCTGACGATCGCTGCCGCCACCGTGCTGGCGCGGCTCAATCCGGGCATGACCTTCACCTACGTGACCGGCGCGGGCACCGACAGCAGCGAGCGCGGCGAGCGCATGTGGGCGCGCGTGAAGGGCGCGACCGAGAATACCCTGATGCGCCTGCCGTTTCGCGCCTCCTACATGTTCCGGCCCGGGATGATCCAGCCGCTGCACGGCGTGCGCTCGAAGACGCCGCTGTACGACGCTGCGATCGTCGTGCTCAAGCCGGTGCTCGGACTGGCCCACCGCTGGTGGCCCGACCGCGTGACCACCACCGAGAAGATGGGCCGCGCGATGCTCACGGTGGCGCGGCAGGGCGCGCGCAAGGTGCTGCTCGATCCGGCGGATATCAACGCGCTGGGCAGTTGAACAGCAGCTGAGCCGCCCAGCGTTTTCCGCAGTTTCTCAGCCCGCGACGAAGTCGCGCAGCGCGAACAACACCTCGTCCGGCGCCTCGCTCATCAGTGCGTGGCCGGCGTGCACGGTCACCACCTTGGCGTTGCGCGCCTTGCTCACCAGTGCCTTGGTGGCGCGCGGCGGCGTCATCTGGTCGGAATCGCCCAGCAGGAACAGCACGGGGCACTGCACCTTCTCCATCGCCGCCTCGCCATTCGCATAGTCGTTGCAGGCCTTGAAGCCGATATGGAACACGTTCGCCTCGCGGTTGCTGGCGAGCACGCGGCGCATCAGCGCGCGTGAGCTGCCGTACAGCCACGTGCCCGGGCCGAGCGAGGAGGGCGGTGGCGCGAGCAGCGAATGCGAGAAGGTGTTGACCATGGCGATGGCGCGCTGCGGGTCGCTCACCGAGCTTTCGAGCAGCGCGGGCGACACCACCATCGGATAGGCCGTGCCGACCATCGCGAGCTGCGTGACGCGCTCGGGTGCGCGCGCCGCGGTCTCGAGCGCGATCAGCGAGCCGAAGCTGTGGCCGACGAGCGCGGCCTTCTGCACGCCGGCCGCGTCGAGCAGCGCGATGACGAACTGCGCCGCGTCTTCCACGCTGGCCGGTGGGGCGCCGGCGCTCTTGCAGTGACCGGGGAGGTCCACCGCGAGCACGTTCCAGCCGTGGTTGGCGAACCAGCGGCTTTGCAGGATCCACACGCTGTGGTCGTTGAGCACGCCGTGGATGAACACGACCGTGGGCCTGGCCGCATCGAAGGGCTTGCCGCCGGTGTAGCAGTAGGTGCTGTGGCCGTTGACGGTGTAGTTCATCTCAGGCACCTGCCTTTTCCGCGGCCTTGAGCGCGCGCTTGAGGTCGTCGATCAGGTCGGCCGGGTCTTCCAGGCCGATGGACAGGCGGATCGTGCCCTGCGAGATGCCCGCGCCCGCGAGTGCCTCGTCGGTCATGCGGAAGTGCGTGGTGCTCGCGGGGTGGATCACGAGGCTGCGGCAGTCGCCCACGTTGGCCAGGTGGCTGAAGAGCTTGAGCGTCTCGATGAAGGCCTTGCCCTGCGCGCGGCTGCCCTTGATGTCGAAGCTGAACACCGCGCCCGCGCCGCGCGCGCCATGGCGCAGCAGCTTCTGCGCGAGCGCGTGGCTCGGATGCGATTCGATCAGCGGATGCCCCACGCGCGACACGAAGGGGTGGCTGGCCAGGAACTCGACCACCTTCTGCGTGTTGTCGATGTGGCGCTCCATGCGCAGCGGCAGCGTCTCGATGCCCTGCAGGATGAGCCACGCCGTGTGCGGGCTCATCGAGGCGCCGAAATCGCGCAGGCCTTCGCGGCGCGCGCGCAGCAGGAAGGCGCCGACAGTGCTTTCTTCGCTGAACACCATGTTGTGGAAGCCGTCGTAGGCCTGGGTCAGCTCGGCGAACTTGCCCGACTTCTCCCAGTCGAAGCTGCCGCCGTCGACCACCACGCCGCCGATCACGGTGCCGTGGCCCGACAGGAACTTGGTGGCCGAGTGGTAGACCAGGTCGGCGCCCCAGTCCAGGGGCTTGATGAGGTAGGGCGAAGTGAGTGTGGAGTCGACCAGCAGCGGCACGCCGGCTTCGTGCGCGATGTCGCTCACGGCGGGAATGTCGAGCACGTCCAGGCCCGGGTTGCCCACGGTCTCGCCAAAGAACAGCTTGGTCTCGGGGCGCACGGCCGCGCGCCAGCCGTCGAGGTCGCCGGGCTTCACGAAGGTGGTCTCGATGCCGAAGCGGCGCATCGTGTAGTGCAGCAGGTTCTGCGAGCCGCCGTACAGCGCCGTGCTGGCCACGATGTGCGAGCCCGCGCCCATGAGCGTGGCGATCGACAGGTGCAGCGCCGCCTGTCCGCTGGCCGTGGCGATGGCACCGATGCCGCCTTCGAGCGCCGACACGCGCTGCTCCAGCACCGCGTTGGTCGGGTTGCTGATGCGCGAATAGACGTGGCCCGCGCGCTCCAAGTTGAACAGCGCGGCCGCGTGGTCGCTGGATTCGAAGACGAAGGAGGTGGTCAGGTGGATGGGAACGGCCCGGGCGCCGGTGGCGGGGTCGGGGGCGGCGCCGGCGTGCAGCGCGAGGGTGTCGAAACCGGGGTCGGAATAACCGGGCATGAGGGCCTTTCTGCTTTCTGTTGTCTCTTCGCAATGCTCCGTTACGCCTGCAATGGATACGCAGGCGACAGGGGCGTTCAGGTCGGCGTCGATTGTGGGCTATATTCAAATCGGCACGACGCCGAGAACGACGAATCCCCGAGAGGAGCACCACCATGAAAGTCAGCGACATTCTTCGCGTCAAGGGCAACACGCTCTTCACCATCACGCCCGACGATCCGTTGGCGGAAGCCGCCAAGACCATGGCGGAAAAGGACATCGGTTCCCTGGTGGTCATGGAACACGGCGACCTGGTCGGCATGCTCACCTTCCGCGAGGTGATCGTGGCCGTCGTCAACAACGGCGGCCAGGTCGGAACCACGCTGGTGCGCAAGGCCATGGACGACGCGCCGGTCACCTGCACCCTCGAAACCGACCTCGACGAGATCCGCCGCATCATGCTCGAGCGCCACGCGCGCTACATGCCCGTGATGGACAAGCGCATGCTCATGGGCGTGATCAGCTTCTACGACGTGGCCAAGGCCGTCGTCGACGCACAGAACTTCGAGAACAAGATGCTCAAGGCCTACATCCGCGACTGGCCGGAAGACGAGAGCAACGAAAAGGCCGGCTGAGCCCTTCAGCCGACCACCGGCCGAATCCCCAACGGCCCATTCGTGAAACACCACGGAACCGGCTTTGCCGGGCCGTAGGTGTTGCCCCCGGTAGGGGGTAGGCGAAGCGACACGAAGTGCGCGCAGCCTGGGGGCGAGCTTTCTACTCTTTGATGTTGGCGGTCTCGACGATTTTCTTGTTGCGCGCGTACTCGGCCTGCACGAACTTCCCGAACGCCTCCGGCGTCCCGCTGCCCGGCAATGCGCCTTGCTCCGCCAGCTTGGCGCGCACGCCTTCTTCCTGCAGCACCGCATTCAGTTCCTGGTTGAGCCGCGCCACCACGGCCGGCGGCGTCTTCGCAGGCGCGAAGATGCCGGTCCAGCTCACCATGTCGTAGCCCTTGAGGCCGGGCATCTCGTTGAAGGTCGGCACCTGCGCGAGCGCCGGCAGGCGCTGGCTGCCGGTGATCCCCAGGGCCTTCAGGCGCTTGCCGTTCACGTGCGGGATCGCGCTGGTGCTCACGAGCATCGCCAGGTCGACCTGGTCGCCGATCACGTCGGTGGCGATCTGTGCACCGCCGCGGTAGGGCACGTGCGTCACGAAGATGCCGCTGCGCTCTTTGAGCAGTTCCATCGCCAGCTGCAGCACGGTGCCCACGCCCGAGGTGGCGTAGTTGTAGTGTCCCGGCTGGGCCTTGGCGAGCTTCACGAAGTCGGCGTAGCTGCGCACATCGAGGCCGGGGCGCGCCACCAGCACCATCGGTGCGGTGTTGAGCATGCCCACCGGCGCCAGGTCCTTCAGCGGATCGAAGCGGAAGGCCGAGGGGTTGACCAGCCGTCCGATGGCGATGGCGCTGTCGGGGCCGACCACCAGTGTGTAGCCGTCGGGCGCGGCAGCAACGGCCTTGGCCACGCCGATCGCGCCGCCCGCGCCGCTCACGTTGTCGATGACGACCGACTGCTTGAGCCGCTCGCCCAGGCGCTGCGCCACGAGCCGCGCATTCACGTCCACGCTGCCGCCGGCCGTGTAGGGCACGATCAGCGTGAGGGGCTTGGCGGCGGGCCAGGCTTGTTGCGCGAGGGCGCCCATGGGCAGGGCGGCGCAAAGCGCGGCGGCAAGGATCAGGCGGCGGTTCGTGGTCATGGCGGGGTTCATCCGGGGAAAGGTGTGGCGGAAGGCGTGGGTTCGGGAACGGTCAGGCGCGCGCGCAGCGCATCGAAGGCGCCGCTCCATTCGGCGCGCCACTGGCGGCGCTGCGTGTCGTCGATCCATGCGCCGTCCAGGCCGTTGTGCATGAAGCCGCGCAGGTCGTCCAGGCCGAAACCGAAGTCGCGCACCATCATCAGCCAGGCCCCCGTGGGCGTGACCTGGTGCAGCGTCGGGTCGTCGGTGTTCGGATGGATGCGCAGGCCCAGGCCCGGCATGCGGCGGATGGGGTGGTCCAGCGCCCAGCGCTCAGGCGGCAGCGTGCGCAGGTAGTAGGAGTTGGTCGGCACCACGGTGAAGATCACGCCGCGCTCCGCGCATTGGCGCGCGAAGTCGGGCTGGTCGACCACCGTGTAGCCGTGGTCGATGCGGTCGACCTGCAGCAGATCGAGGGCGGTGCGCACGTTGGTCCAGGGCATGCCGAACTCGCCGGCGTGTGCGGTGGTCTTGAGGCCGGCCTTCTTCGCATCAGCGTACGCGCGTGCGAACAGCTCGGGCGGCCGGTCGTTCTCGCGGTAGTCGATGCCGATGCCGATCACCTCGTCGCAGCGGTGGGCCTTGACCCACTCGACCATCTCCACGGCCGCGTCGGCGCTGGCCTCGCGGTCGATGGCGGCGATGAGCCGGCCGGTGATGCCGAACGCCTGCCGCGCATCGTGAATCGCGCGGACGATGGCGCCTTGCGCGAGCGGGTACGCAATGCCCGATCCGTGCACCGTGCCGGTCGGGTTCCAGAAGAACTCGGCGTAGCGCACGTGGTGCGAGGCTGCGTCCTGCAGGTATTCGAGGGTGAGCTGGTACAGGTCGTCGGCGCTGCGCACCAGCTGGGCGTCGAGTGCGCGCAGCACGCGCAGCACGCCCACGGGCTTTTCGCCGCGCGTGTAGAAGCCGTCGATCTCCGCATCGGCCAGCGGCGCGCCGGCGCGCTGGTTGAGCTGGCGGAAGGTGGCGTGGCGTACCGTGCCGAAGAGGTGGCAGTGCAGCTCCACCTTGGGAATCTCGCGCAGCATCGCTTCGAGCGCGAAAGGAGCGGGCGCGGGCGTGGGCACGGCAAGGGTCATGCGGCGCAGTCTAGGCAGCGCAGACTCATAAGGAAAATTTTGAATTTCTATAATTTGATTCACTGAATCGATAACCAGGACGCCCATGGCCACCTTGCCCCTGCGTGCGCTCACGCTGCGCCAGCTGCAGTGTTTCTCGGTGCTGGTCGAGGAAGGGCACTTCGGCCGCGCGGCGCGCCGGCTGGCCATCACGCAGCCCGCGCTGAGCAACGCGATCAAGCAGATGGAAAAACTGCTCGGCGCTGAGCTGCTGACCCGCTCCACCCACCGGCTCGAACTCACGCCCGTCGGCGCGGAGGTGCTGGCGCGCACCGATTTCCTGGTGAACACCTTCGAAGTGGCGCTGCGCGATATCGAGAGCACGGTGCAGCGCGGCCGAGCCTATGTGCGCGTGGGCGTGATCCCTTCGGCCAGCGCGCGCGTCGCGGCGGCGGCGGCCGGGTTCCTGCAGGCGCACGGCGAGGTGGAGCTGTCCTGGCGCGATGCGCCTTCCACGGCGCTGCTGGCCGAGCTGCGCAGCGGCCAGCTCGACATGGCCGTGGCCGCGATCACCGAGCCGCCCGGGGGCCTGGAATGCATCGACCTCTTTCGCGACCCGCTGGTGCTGGTGGTGCGCCGCGACCACGCCCTGGCGGCGGCCCGCGATGTGCGCTGGGAGGCCATCGGCAGCGAGCGTCTCGTGCTGTTCGAGAGCGGCAGCATGCCGGCGCTCGGCGACCCGGCGCGGGCCCAGTTCGCGCAGGGCGCGCAGCCGTACCGCGTGAGCTATTCCGAAACGCTCTACGCGCTGGTGCGCAGCGGGCAGGCGCTGGGGCTGATGCCGCAGCTGTACACCTCGTCGCTGCGCGACCCCGAACTGGCCGTGGTGCCCTTGTCGGCGCCGCGCATCGAGCGGCGCGTGGTACTGGCCTACCTGCCGGGGCCGATGCGCAACGTGGTGGCGCAGGAGCTGATCGGTTTCCTGCGCGAGCGCTTGCCGCAGTCCTAGGCGGTTTCGAGCATCGCCATGCGCGTTTCGCTAGCGAAACGTTCCAGCGTCCAGCCCTCGCCGAGCATGAACATGCGCGTGTGCAGCTGCGAGAGCGTGTCGTCGTCCACCTCGGCGCCGAGATAGCTCAGTCGTTTCTCGCGCAGGTCGACGAAGCCGGTCGCGTAGTCGCGTCCCAGGCGCAGCCACAGCGCGTGCGCGCCTGGCGACTGGCGCGCGCCGCTCATCAAGCACATGCCGCAGTCGAGCGCCCAGCGGTACACCGCCGTGGCCAGCCCGCGCCGCTGGTAGGCCGGGTCGTACTGCGAATGCGGCGCGCGGATGTGGCGGTCGGCGCGGCGGTCGAGCTCGATGAGGCGGTTGAACACGGTGTAGCCGACCAGCCGCTGGTGGCGCACGTCCTCGATGTAGACGTAGGTCTCGCCGTCGGCCTCGCGAAAGCGCGCGCGCAGGTCGGGGTCGTGCAGGCGCAGCGCGGGCAGGTCCTGCACGCGATCGCCCATGGCGCGCATGCGTTCGTACACGGGCGTCAGCGGCTCGCTGGGGCGGCCCTTCTTCGGATCGACGTCAATGCGCAGTTCGGTCGGCCGCAGGAAGCGGCGACGCAGCGCATCGAACGACAGCCATGCGGGCCAGGGCGGCAGAGCAGGCGAAGGGACGAAAGGGGAGACAGGAGAGCAGGCAAGAGCCACCACGGGGACATCCTCACGACGAAACACGACGACAAGGCGGGCGAGCTTCTTCCGCGCGGCACGGGGCCGAAGGCGGGAAGAAAGTCGGACGCTGGAGAAGTGGTGCGTCGCCCGGGCCGATCAAAGCCGGGGCGCGCGACCGCGCGGGGCGGGTGCCCGACGGTCGATGTGCGCTGAAGAAAAAAGGAGGCTGACCGCCGGGCTCAGGGATGTGCGAGGGTCTGCTGCGACCTCGCCGTCATTGCGGCGGGCGCGCGCACGCGCGCATCGCCCGGGGCCGCGCAGGCCGCCGTGCGATCGAAACCGGCAATGAAAACCATGACGTTCATAGGGGCGATTTTATGAAGATGGATGCATCGGGGCAACCAAAGCCCCCGCGCTCCTTGCCAGATTGAAGGGTGCGCTGGTCAGTGCAACTCGTCGGCCGCGTGGATCGTTTCGCGCACGCGCGGGTAGATCTGTGCGTTCCACTTGCTGCCGCTGAACACGCCGTAGTGCCCGACGCCGGCCTGCAGGTGGTGCGTCTTCAGATAGGGGCGGATGCCGCTGCACAGGTCCTGCGCGGCCACGGTCTGGCCGACCGCGCAGATGTCGTCGCGCTCGCCTTCCACCGTGAGCAGCGCGGTGCGCCGGATCGCGGCGGGGTTCACGCTGCGCCCGGCCACGGTGAGGGCGCCGCGTGGCAGGTCGTAGGTCTGGAACACGCGCTCCACGGTCTCCAGGTAGAACTCGGCCGGCAGGTCGTTCACCGCCAGGTACTCGTCGTAGAAGTCGGCGATGGTGCGGGCCTTGTCGAGATCGCCCTCGACCAGCAGGCGTTCCATGTCCTCGAACTGCTTCTTGTGGCGCTCGGGGTTCATGCTCATGAAGGCCGTGAGCTGCAGGAAGCCGGGGTACACGCGCCGCATCGCGCCCGCATGCGGCCACGGCACATGGCTGATGAGGTTGCGGCGGAACCAGTCGATGGGCCGGTCGGTCGCGAGCTTGTTCACGGCCGTCGGGTTGATGCGGCAGTCGACCGGCCCCGCCATCAGCGTGAGGCTGCGCGGCGTGGCCGGGTGATCGTCTTCCGCCATCAGCGCGGTGGCGGCCAGCGCGGCCACGCAGGGCTGGCACACGGCCACCATGTGCGCGCCGGGGCCCACGGCCTCGACGAAGCGCATCAGCTGCAGCGTGTAGTCGTCGAGCCCGAAGCGGCCCTGCCACAGCGGCACGTCGCGCGCGTTGTGCCAGTCGGTCAGGTACACGTCGTGGTCGCGCAGCAGGGTGCGCACGGTTTCGCGCAGCAAGGTCGCGAAATGGCCCGACAGTGGTGCGACCAGCAGCACGCGCGGATGCACCGCTTCGGTGTGCGCCTTGCGAAAGTGCAGCAGCGTGCCGAAGGGCGAGACCAGCGCGGCTTCTTCGTGCACGGGCACTTCGGTGCCGTCGACCGTGACGGTGTCGATGCCGTAGGCGGGCCGCGTGTGGGTGAGCCGCATGCGCGAGATGACCTCGCAGCGTGCGGCCATGCGCCGCAGCGCGGTGCGCTCGGTGCCGTCCTGCCAGAGTGCGCGGCCCAGGTACTGCGCGGTGAGTCGCAAGGGCGAGAGCAGGTCGGCATGGTTCTGGTAAGCGCGGTACAGCATGCCTGGGTTGCAGGCAAGTTGCGGGCCAGCAAGCACGGCACCTCATGGCAACTTATGGCACGGCGCTTGCACACAGCCGTGCATCGTCCAAGGACGTTCAAGGAGTGGTGCGATGACCAAACCCGTTCTCACGATCAGCAGCAAGAACTACGGCGCCTGGGCGCTGCGCGGCTGGCTGATGTGCAGGTTGGCGGGGCTCGACTTCAGCGAGAAGGTCATTCCGCCCGACGACCCGGCCATGAAGGCCGAGATGCTGTTGCTGTCGTCGTCGATGCTGGTGCCTTCGCTGCAGCATGGCGGCATCAAGGTGTGGGACACGCTGGCCATCGGCGAGTACCTGAACGAGATCAAGCCCAAGGCCGGCCTGCTGCCCGCCGACGCCGCGGCGCGCGCGCACTGCCGCGCCATCTGCGGCGAGATGCACTCCGGCTTTGCCTCGATGCGCGGTGCGCTGCCGATGAACATCAAGGCCCGCTTCAAGGGCTTCAAGGTCTGGTCGCGGGCGCAGGCGGACATCGACCGCATCGTCGCCATCTGGCGCGAGTGCCTCAAGGCCTATGGCGGTCCCTTCCTGTTCGGCAAGCAGCCCGGCATGGCCGATGCGATGTACGCGCCCGTGGTCACGCGTTTCCTGAGCTACGACGTGGCGCTCGACAGCACCTGCGCCGCGTACTGCAAGCGCGTGATGGAACTGCCCGCCATGAAGGAGTGGGTGGCCGCCGCGCTGCAGGAGCCCGACGAGATCGACGAACTCGACGCCGAGTTTTGAGGCTTCGCTTCGTCAGGCGCTCGCAGGCGGCAGCCCGAGCCCGTCCTGCCGCAGCCGGCGCTCGATGCTTTGCGCGGCCTGCTGCAGGTCGCCCAGGTGCGCCGACACGATCTCGCGCTCGCTCTTCACCGCTGGCAGCCACGCGCAGCTGAGGCAGCCCACCACCTGCTCGCCGAGGCGCACCGGCACCGCCACCGCGCCGAATCGATCGGGCGAGTCGGGGCTGGTGGAGGTGGGGTCGCGCGCCGCATAGCCCTGGTCGCGCGCATGCGCCACCATGCGGCGGATGCTGTCGGGGCGGCGCGCGCCGCGGTCGAAATCGTTCGGTGAGCGTGCCAGTGCCGCCACGATCTCGCGCCGCTCGGCTTCGGGGCAGAAGGCGAGGTAGCAGCGCCCGAGCGACGACAGCAGCATCGGCGGACGAAAGCCCAGCGCGCGGTAGTTCACTGCGAGGCCATTGCGCGGGCGGTCGGTGTCGAGGATCAGCATGGCGGTGCCGTCGCGCACGCCGAGGTCGATGGGCCACGGCACCAGCCGCTGCAGCGTGGCGCGCGGCGATGCCGCCAGTGCCGTGAGCCGCGTGCGCCACGCCGCCGCGGCACCCGACTGGCCGGTGGCCGAGGTGGGCACGTAGCGTTTCTCCAGCTCGTTGCGCTCCACCCAGCCGGCCTGCTGCAACGTCTTCAGGATGCGCAGCAGCGTGGCCTTCGACAGGCCGGTCTGGCGGTGCAGCTCCTGCAGCGTGACGGCCGACGCGCGCTGGATGGCCAGCATCACATCGAGTCCGCGCCGCAGCGCGTCGATCGACTTCACGCTCTGTGCACCGGCGGTGTCGGACATGTGCTTTCCCTCATTTGGTTCACTCAGTGAAACTATATCTTCTGGCTTCCAGGCGGCATTCCTACAGTCCGACGACACCTACACGTCGTCCCACCGAGAAGGAAATCCCCATGATGTTTCACCACCGAAACGCGGTCCGTGCCGCTGCTGGAGCCATTCTTTTGCTATGTGCCGCCACGGCGGCCTTGGCGCAGTCGTGGCCCGCGAAGCCCATCACCATCGTCGTCGCCTACCCGGCCGGCGGCGACACCGACGCCATCGCGCGCACCTACGCCGAGAAGCTCGCGCAGCGCATCGGGCAGCCGGTGCTGGTCGACAACCGGCCCGGCGCGAGCGGCATGATCGGCAACGCCTGGGTCGCCAAGGCGCCGGCCGACGGCTACACGCTGCTCTTCACGCCCAGCACCTTTCCCATCGCGCAGCACGTGTTGAAGGCCGGCCCCGGCGTTGCGCACGACGTGGTGAAAGACTTCACCCCCATCGTGAAGACCGGCAACATCCCGGTGCTGATGGTCACGTCGCCCACGAGCGGCATCCGGAACGTGGCGCAGCTCGTTGCTGGTGCCAAGGCCGGCAAGGCTTACACCTACGGCACGCCGGGCGCGGGCTCGCCGATGCACATCGCGGGCGAGCTGTTCAACAAGGACGCCGGCATCGCCGTCGCGCATGCGCCGTACCGCGGCGTGGCGCCGGTGGTGAACGACACGCTGGGCGGCCACGTGAGCGTGGGCTGGATCACGCCCGGCGCGGTGGCGGGCCACATCGCCGCCGGCAAGCTGGTGCCGCTGGCCGTGGCCGAGCGCCAGCGCACGAAGCTGATGCCCAACGTGCCCACCTTCCTGGAGCTGGGCTATCGCGACATGGACGTGAGCGCCTGGATGGGCCTGCTCGGGCCGAAGGCCCTGCCGGCCGAGGTCGTGCAGACGCTCAACCGCCACTTCAACGAAATTTTGAAGATGCCCGACGTGCAGGCCCGCATGGCCGCGCTCGGCATCGAGCCCGTAGGCGGCGCGCCGTCCGTGCTGGCCCGCCAGATCGCCGACGACGACCAGCGCTTCGGCGCGCTGGTGCGCGAGTTCGGCATCCGCGCCGAATGACGACAGACACCCAAGGAGACGATGCATGTTGAGCGAAGAGAAGAACCGCCTGTTGACCGAAGTGGGTCCGGGCAAGCCCATGGGCGACTACCTGCGCCGCTACTGGCACCCGATCGCCGGCGCCAGCGAGTTCGACGACAAGGCCGTCAAGCCGCTGCGCATCCTCGGCGAGGACCTGGTGCTCTACAAGGACCTGAGCGGCAACTACGGGCTGGTCGATCGCCGCTGCCCGCACCGCAACGCCGACATGTCCTACGGCTATGTCGAGAAGTGCGGCCTGCGCTGCAGCTACCACGGCTGGCAGTACGACACCAGTGGCCAGTGCATCCACCAGCCTTTTGAAGAAACGCTGGACCCCGATGCACGCATGCGCAAGAACACGAAGATCAAGGCCTATCCCGTGCAGGAAAAGGCCGGCCTGCTGTGGGCCTACATGGGCCCGCAGCCCGCGCCGCTGCTGCCTGATTGGGAACTCTTCAATTGCAAGAATGGTTTCGCGCAGGCCGTGTTCGCCGAGATTCCCTGCAACTGGTTCCAGTGCCAGGAGAACTCCATCGATCCCGTGCACTTCGAGTGGACGCACAACAACTGGACCACGCGCCTGCAGGGTGACGAAGGCCCCTACGTGCCCACGCACCTGAAGCTGGCCTTCGAGGAGTTCGAGCACGGCTTCGTCTACAAGCGCCTGCGCGGTGGCGAGCGCGAAGACAACGTCATGTGGACGACCGGGCGCGTCACGCTGTGGCCCAACGGCTTCTTCCTCGGCCACCATTTCGAATGGCGCGTGCCCATCGACGACCACCACACGCTGAGCGTGCTGTGGGTGCTCAGCCGCGTGCCGACCGAGCAGGAGCCCTATGTGCAGGAGCGCATTCCCTCGTGGTACGGCCCCATCAAGGACCCGGCCACCGGCCGCTGGATCACCAGCCACGTCGCCAACCAGGACTTCGTGGTGTGGGTCGGGCAGGGCACCGTGACCGACCGCACGCGCGAGAAGCTGGGCCAGAGCGACAAGGGCATCGTGATGATGCGCCGTCGCTTCTTCGAGGAACTCGAGTCGATGCAGTCCGACCCGTCGCACGAGCCCAAGGGCCTGATCCGCGACCCCGAGAAGAACCACGACGTGTTCCTGCCGTCCGCCTGCCGCGACGAGATGCTGCATGGCCTGCCGCGCCGGGAGCTGGCCGCGCATCCGCTCTTGGGCCCCTACCTGAAGGACTTCTTCGGCCAGGCCGGTCAGCCCGACGATGTGCGCGCGGCCTATGAGCAAGCCATCGGGCAGAAGGTCGAGGGGGCGAGCTTCTTCAAGGTGCACGGCGGCGCGTCCGACGCGGAAGCGGAGGCCGAAGCGCAGGGAACGGCGAGTTAACGCGCGCCGCGATCCGGGTCTTTGCGCCGAGGCTCGCCTCGACGCGCACGGCGTGTGAACATCCCGCGTCAGGGGAACACACTGTGAAGTTTCGTGATCGCGCAGATGCCGGCCGCCAGCTCGCTGCATTGCTGCAGCGGCTCGGCGGCTTTCCGGATGCCATGGTGCTCGCACTGCCACGTGGCGGCGTGCCGGTGGCCTTCGAGGTCGCCCGCGCACTGCGGCTGCCGCTCGATGTGCTGGTGGTCCGCAAGCTGGGCCTGCCCGCGCAACCCGAGTACGCCTTCGGTGCGCTCGCGGGCGATGGCCTGCCCGAGATCGACGACCACGTCGTGCGCATGCTGGACCTGCGTCCGTCGGAGATCGACGCTGTGGTCCGCGCCGAGCGCGCGGAAATGGCGCGCCGCACGCAGGCCTATCGCGGCGATCGTCCTTTGCTTGAGATGCGTGGCCGCGCGGTGCTCGTGATCGACGACGGGCTCGCCACCGGCGCCACGATGCGCGCCGCCGTTCGCGGGTTGCGACGGCAGGGCGCTGGCACCGTGATCGCCGCCGTGCCCGTGGGCTCGCCCGAGGCCTGCGAGGCGTTGCAGCGCGAAGCTGACGACGTCGTGTGCGTGCGCTGCCCCACGGTGTTCCGGTCGGTCGGCGCCTGGTACGGCGACTTCTCGCAGACGACGGATGACGAGGTGTGCGCGCTGCTGGCGCAGGCGCGCGGCGATTCGGCTTAGCGCCTGAACATCCGCAGGTCGAGCTCGCTCTCTTCACCCAGCCACATCGCATGCGTCGTGTGGTCGGCAAGATCGTCGCCGGTCACGCCGTGCACGAACACATCGAGCCCGTTGCGGTTCGCATCGAGCCAGCCGATGACCTCGTCGAACTCGGCGGCATCGAAAGCGAGCTGGCAACTCCAGTGCGGGTGTGGTCCGACGAGGCGTTCGTGCACGCGGCCCACCACCACCATCAGCTCGCGGCCGGCGCGCTCGCACAGGTCGCGCGCCTGCGCCAGCGTGGCGGGGGCGAAGTAGACGTGGGCGTGGTACTGGGCGTAGAGGTTTTCGGGGCGGCGCGGCATGGTGTGCTCATTGTGAACCGAGAAGGTGTGAGCAAGCCCGCCATGTCCGCTCATCCCGCGCAGGCACGCCGGATTCACTCACACTTTCCGAGGCGGAAGCGGCCGCTGTAGCGGAACACGTCGCCGAACCAGCGGTGGCGCAGCAGCATCTTCATCGTGAAGTGGTCGGGGTCCGACGGATCGGGCCGCTCCTCGACATAGGCCGTCCCCAGCAGCAGGCCCAGCGGCAGCGGAATGCGCAGGCGGCCGAAGCGCCAGAGGTAGCCCCGGTCGCGGAAGACGAGCGCGCCTTCTTCCGCGCTCACGGCGAGCCGCATGCCGATGCCGAAGCGCACGTATTCGATCACCTCGCTGCCTCCCGTCGGCGCTGCTTCCATGTGCGAGCGGAAGTGAAAGGGCGTGCGACCTGGGAAATGAAAGACGCGGTCCCAGTACAGGTGCGGGTCGTCGGTGCGGCAGCGGTAGTGCACCTCGATCGGCACGTCGGTTCCCTGGTGCGGAACCAGCGCGCCGAACAGCCGGCCGAAGGGCATCAGCAGCGCGGCCCAGGGAGCGTGCCAGACCTCGCGCATCGTGCCGCGCACGCACACGTAGTCGTCGGAGAACGGCGTCATCGCGTAGTGGCGGCGGATCACGTCGCCGAGCCGTTCCCATTCAGGGCCCAGCGCCTGCCGGATCAGCGGCGTGGCATTCATGAAGCGGTGCGCTCGTCGGCCGCGCGGGTGGCGCTCACCATGGCGTAGTCGAAGTCGCGCCAGAACATGCCCAGTGCGAGCGCGCAGTAGCTGGCCACGATGTGCTTGCGGCGCCAGGGGCTCAGCCGGCCGCGCGCCTTCCACAGTTCGGCCAGCGTGAAGCGCGTGGCCAGCACGGGAATGTGCAGCGCGCTCGGCGCGACGCGCCAGCGCAGCGAGGTGACCTCGATGTCCTCGAAGCCATGGGCGCGCAGCGCGGCCGTGAAGTCGTCGCGCACGGCGAGCGTGGGCACGGCCCAGTTGTCGGCCCACAGGCGGTGCAGCCAGCCCGCGAGGCGGCCCGGCCGGCGGCGCAGCAGGAAGCCGTCGACCACCACCAGCCGCGCGCCGGGCTTGAGCAGCCGCGCGGCCTCGCGCACGAAGTCGGCCTTGGCGGTGCCCTCGGCGTAGCAGGCGCTTTCGAGCGCCCAGGCGCCGTCGGCCTGGGCGGCGGGCAGGCCGGTGCGGGTGTAGTCGGCCTCCACATGCGCGATGCGGTCGGCCACGCCGGCCCGGGCGTCGAGCCGCGCGGCGATGCCGTTCTGCACCGGCACGTTGGTCACGGTGACCGCATGCAGCGCGGGATCGTCACCGACCAGTGTGCGCGTGGTGGCACCCGCACCGCAGCCGAGGTCGAGCACGCAGCGCGGGCCGACGGTGATGGTGTCGAGCCGCAGCGCACGGCCGACGGTGCGATTCATCTCGATCAGCATGCCTTCGCGCCGGAAGGGGTTCAGGCCCAGGCGCCAGAAGCCGAAGTGCATGTTGTAGCTGGGGCTCCAGGCGCGGTAGTCGTCGGCGACCTCGGTGAAATAGTCCTGCGTGTCCTCGCGGCTCACGTGGCCCTCGACCGCGGGCGGTGTGGCTCGCGCGGCGGTGGGCAGGCGGAAGTCGGGCTGGAAGACGTCGGGCATCGAAACTCCTTCAGGCGATGGCGGATGGGGTGTGACAGCGTGAACGGAATTTTTCAGAGCCTGCACTGGTCGTCGGCGCAGGTGGCCGGCGCAATCGCCCCTTGCCCTGCGAGCCGCAGCACCAGCCAGCGTGGCAGCCGGTAGCGGTTGCGGGCCAGCACGGCGTAGGCGCGGTCGGCGAGCCGGCCGACCACCGGCAGGTCGAGCAAGGCGCCGCCAGCCGGCAGGCCCACCGCCGCGCGGCAGGCGCGGATGGCGTCGACGCCCACGCGCAGCCGGCCAGCGGCATCGACGGCGTGCAGCGAACGCATCAGCGCCTCGCGTGGCGCCGGGCCGTTCGAGAAACCGGCGGGCGAACAATCGACTAAGTGCAGCCGCCCCGCGGCATCGCGTGCCTGCATGGCGCCCATCTCGGCCGTGCACAGCGGGCAGGTGGCGTCGAAATAGACCGTGAGCGGGTAGTTGGCCGGGGCGAAGCGGGTCATGGCGTTTGCAGTTATCGATATTTCAGTCGAAACAGAAATAGAAGGGCAAAAAAAGGAGGCTCAGATCATGGGCAGGCTGGCGTGGTGCGCGTCCGGGTCGTCGCCCTTGCCGGCGGCGGGCGCGGTGTCGCCACGCACGAACTTCTGCACGCTGGCGCCGAGCGTGAGCACCTTGTCCAGCGTGCCGGGCGACAGCCGCAGCATCTCGTCGGCCCAGGTGGCGAGCTTGGTCATGAGGTCCATGGTGGAGCGGATGCGGTCTTGCGCATCGGCGGGCTCCTTCTGGAAATCGGGGCTGGCGACGATCTCGCGCAGCACGCGGATGGTGGGGTCGAACTCGCGCTCCTTGCGCTCGCGCACCACGGTACGGAACAGCTCCCACACGTCGACGCTGGTCTCGAAGTAGTCGCGCCGGTCGCCCAGCGTGTGGGTGACGCGCACGAGGTTCCAGGCCTGCAGTTCCTTCAGGCTGTTGCTGACGTTGGAGCGGGCCACGCCCAGCGTTTCCGAGAGCTCTTCGGCGTGCATCGGCTTGCCGTGCGCGAAGAGCAGGGCGTGGATCTGCGAGACCGTGCGGTTCACGCCCCACATGGAGCCCATCTCGCCCCAGTGCAGGACGAACTTGCGTTGAATGTCGGTGAGTTCCATGGCGTCGAGTTTAGAAATTCCTAAATTTCTGTCAAGACAGAAATAAAAAATCCTGCACGGCTGGATCAAAAGTGAAATACTGTATGAATAAACAGTTGTTTGCCTTGTTTCCTACTTGTCTCCTGTTTCCTTCCAAGGATCCGCCATGCCCGCCGCCCAAGTTCCCATCCACATCATCAAGGGCCGCGGCGCAGCCACGCGACTCGCGCACCGCTTCTCCAAGGACGAACGCAACGCCTTCGACGACGGCTGGGGCACGCTGGAAGACGGCGCGGCCGATGCTGCCGAGTTGCTCCCGCTGGCGACCGAGGTGCGCTTCGAAGACGTGAAGTCGGTGCTCAGCAGCAACGACTCACCCGATATTCCTTTCGACCGCTCGCTCAACCCGTACCGCGGCTGCGAGCACGGCTGCATCTACTGCTTTGCACGGCCCACGCACAGCTACCTCAACCTCTCGCCCGGCCTGGACTTCGAGACCAAGCTGATCGCAAAGCGCAACCTCGTCGAGGTGCTGCGCGCCGAACTCGGCCGCAAGAGCTACCGACCGAGCAACCTCGCCATCGGCACGGCCACCGACTGCTACCAGCCCATCGAGCGCGAGCTGCGGCTCACGCGCGGCGTGATCGAGCTGCTGAGCGAAGTGCGCCACCCGTTCGCGCTGATCACCAAGTCGAGCGCGGTCGAGCGCGACCTCGACCTGATCGCGCCGATGGCGGCCGACCGGCTCGCGGCCGTGTACGTCACCGTGACCACGCTCGACGGCGAACTCGCGCGCAAGCTCGAGCCGCGCGCCGCCGCGCCGCATCGACGGCTGCGCACCATCCGCACCCTGGCCGAGGCCGGTGTGCCGGTGGGCGTGAGCGTGGCGCCGCAGATTCCGTTCATCACCGAAGACATGGAACAGGTGCTCGAGGCCGCCTGGGAGGCCGGCGCGCGCAGCGCCTTCTACACCGTGGTACGGCTGCCGTGGGAGGTGGCACCGCTCTTCAAGGAATGGCTCGAACTGCACTACCCGCAGCGCGCCGACCGCGTCATGGCGCGCATCCACGAGATGCGCGGCGGCAAGGACTACGACGCCGACTTCGCCACGCGCATGAAAGGGGCCGGCCTGTGGGCCGACCTGATCCACCAGCGTTTCCACAAGGCGACGAGCCGGCTGGGTTTCAACCGTGAGCGGATTGCGCTGGACACCGGGGCCTTCCGCCCGCCCGGCGCGCGAGGGCAGGGCAGTCTGTTCTGAGTGTGTGGCGCTTGCGCGTCGCCGGCCTGCCGGTCCGGATCACCGCCGCCGTCAGTGCGCGAGCCAGCCGTTGATCTCGTCGATGACATCGGCCTTGGCGCCGCCCGCGAGGGCCTGCAACCGTATGCGCGACAGCAGGTAGACGAAGCGGGCCTGCGCCAGATCACGCTGGGCGGAGACCTTCAGATGTTCCGCGTTCAGCACGTCAGGCAGGGTGCGGCTGCCGGCCTCGAACGAGCGCTGGTTCGAGAGGACGACCTGCTCGGCGGAACGCGCCGCTTGTTCCAGGGCCTTGACCCTCAGGACGCCTTCGGTCACGCCGCGGAACTCGCGATGCAGCCGCACCCCCAGGTCGCGGCGCAGCGCCTCGAGGGTCTCTTCGGCCCGCTGCTGGCCCGCGAGCGCCTGCCGCACGGTGGAGCTCACGTAGCCGCCCGAATACAGAGGAATGTTGAGCTGCACGCCGATGGACCGGTTGGTGTAGCGGGTCTTGATGCTGGTGACCGTGTCGCTGTCGTTGCGGGACCACTGCGCGATGGCGTCCAGGGTCGGGTAGTGGCCCGCCTGTGCCTTCTCCAGCTCGTGCCTGGCGGCCTCCACCTGGGCGGCGAGCGACCGAAGTTCCGGGCTGTTGAGTTCGGCCTGCGCGATCCAGTCTTCCACCCGGTCGGGCGCCGGCCGAACGAGCCGCATCCGGGACGGGTCCAGCGGCGCGAGCCTGTCGATCGGGCGATTGACCAGGCTCTGGAGTTGCCTGCGTGTGAAGTCGAGGTTCTGGCGCGCCTCCAGTTCCTGCGCCACGTTGAGGTCCAGGGCCGCGCGTGCTTCGTCGATGTCGGTGCGCGTGCCGAAACCCGTGCCGAGCCGCTTCTGCGCGGCATCGAGCTGGGTCGTGTAGGCCGTCTTCTGCGCGAGCACCAGCGCGAGATGCTCTTCGGCCAGCAGCGCCTCGAAATAGGCGCCGCTCACCCGGACGCCGACGTTCTGCAGCTCGCGTTCAAGAATGGCCTCGGCATCGTCGACCTGCGCCTGCGCCTGGCGGTAGTCGGCCATCTGGTACATGCGAAAGAGAGGCTGCCTCAAGGTCAGCGCCTCGCTGCTGCTGGTGTAGCGCAGGTTGGCGGTGACGAGATGCCCCGAGCCGTCGGGCGACGTTCTGTCCAGCCAGTTCCGATGGCGCGAGACGCTGGCCGACAGGTTGGGAAGCAGTTGCGCGCGGGCCTGCGGCAGGCGCTCGCGCCGCGCATCCGTGGCGGCCCGCACCGACCGGATCGTCGCGTCCTGTTCCAGTGCTTCCCCATACGCCTGGGACAGGTCGAGCGACCAGGCCGGCCCCCCGAGAAGACCGGCGACGGCCGCAACAGCAGCAGCGAATGCCAGCGCGGTTTTTTTCACGGGTCATTCTTCCGTCATGGCGGCGGCGATGCGCCTGGTGAGCGGATGCAGGAGATACACGAGCAGCGAGCGCTCCCCGGTCTTGAAGACCACTTCGACCGGCATGCCCGGCTGCAGCGAACGCTTGCCCAGCTTTCGCAGGCCCTCCTGCGTCACGGTCACCCGCGCAAGGTAGTAGCTCGTGTTGGTCTGGGGGTCCGTCAACAGATCGCCGGAGACCGAAGCCAGCTGGCCCTGCACCACGAGCTGCGGGGAATGGGCGAAGCTCGAGAAACGCACGTCCACCGGGATGCCGGCGTGGATGCGGTCGATCAGGTGCGGCGGCACCCGCGTCTCGAGCAGCAAGGGCTCGTTGGCGGGCACCACGTCCATCAGTTTCTGCCCCGACGCGATCACGCCGCCCACGGTCTGCGCCACCAGTGCCACCACCTGACCCGAAGCGGGCGAGCGGATCTCGGTGCGGCCCAGCTCGTCCCGCAGCGCGACGAACTTCTCGAAGTCGGCCAGCACCTCACGGCTGACTTCGGCCTGCTGCGTCTCCACTTCCTTGTGGTACTCCTGCTGCCTGGCAATGGCGCGCTGGCGAAGCTCCGCGACCGACCGCCGGGCCCGGCCCGTGTTGCCGATGAGTTCGGCAATGAAGGTGCTCGATTCCGCGACCTGACGTTCCATCTCCAGCCGGCGATTGCGCGGGACATACCCTTCGGCGACCATCTTGCGCGTCTGGGTCAGTTCCTCGCCGAGGAGCGACAGCTGGGTCCGGCGGCTGCTCAGCATGCTGGCGTAGGCCTGAGACAGTGCCTGCTGGCCCTGGATGTTCTCTTCGATCGACTGCAGGTCGGCGCGCAAGGCGGCGCGGCGCGACCGGAGCAGTTGCTCCTGGTTGAACATCTGCTGCCGGATCAACGGGTCCGTGGCAGCGGCCTGCAAGTCTGGATGGAAGTCGATGGTGTCGCGTCCCCCCTGTTCGGCCAGCAGGCGGCTCTGGATGGCGCGAAACCCGAGGTAGCGCTGCCGCACGGCCTCGAAGCTCGCCCTGGCTGCGGCGTCGTCGAGCTTGAACAGCAACTGGCCCTCCTGGACCTGGTCGCCTTCGCCGACCCGCACCTCCTTGAGGATGCCGCCGATCTGGTGCTGCACCGCCTTGCGCTTCGTATCGATGGAGACCAGCCCCTGGCTGGGCACGCCCTCGTCGAGCGGGGCCAACGCAGCCCACAGCACGAACCCGCCGAATCCGGCGGCAAGGGCCCAGGCGCCGATCCGTCCTGCGCGTCCGAACTCGGTTCCGAAGCCCTGGGCATGGGCATCCCGCGACCGGTCGTCCTCGGTCGGCGAAGGGGGAGAAGTCAGGTTTCTGAGAAGGTTGGGCTGGACCATTTGGAGCTCCCTCCGGGATGAATCGCGAACAGGACGGCGCCGGGATCAAGCCGACTGCACCAGGGCCGCCGGCCGCACGACAGGCGCAGGTCGGCGAAGAGACGCGAGCACGGCATCGCGGGGTCCATCGGCCGTCAATTCGCCATCGCTCAGGACCATGAGGCGGTCGGCCACGCCCACCACACCCTGGCGGTGCGTCACCAGGAGCACCGTCTTTCCCTTGGCCTTCAACGCCCGGATGGCGCGCAGCAGCGCGGCTTCCCCGGCATCGTCCAGGTTGGCATTCGGTTCATCCAGAACAATGAGCGACGGATCGCCGTAGAGCGCCCGGGCCAGTCCGATGCGCTGCCTCTGCCCGCCGGACAGCAGGTGGCCTGCATCCCCGATAAGGGTGTCGTAGCCCTGGGGGAAGCGCAGGATCGTCTCGTGCAGGCCTGCACCGCAGGCTGCCTCGATGACCTTGCGCGAGTCGACCTCGCCGAGCCGCGCAATGTTCTGGGCAATGGAGCCGCCGAACAACTCGACGTCCTGCGGCAGATAGCCAAGATGCGGACCCAGTTCGAGACGGTTCCAGTCCCGGACCGGCACACCGTCGAGCAGCACCGCGCCACGGGTGGCGGCCCAGATTCCCACCATCACCTTCACCAGCGTGGACTTGCCGGAGCCGGAAGGTCCCAGCACCGCGACCACGGTGCCTGCGGGGATCGCGAACGAAACGTTCTTCAGGATCGGCGTCGCGCGCCCCGCGGCCCCCGCGAAGACGCCCTGCAGGCTGATCTGGCCGGTGGGTGCGGCGCGGGAGGGGGCAGGGGGCTGCTCGGGGAAGTCGGCCAGCAGCCTGTCCAGGCGTTGGAACGCGCAACGGCAGGAGACGAAGCCCCGCCACGCGCCGAGCAGCAGGTCGATGGGCGCCAGGGCACGGCCCATCAGCACGTTCGCCGCGATCATGGCGCCCGGCGACAACTGGCCGTCGATGACCAGGAGCGCGCCTGCTCCCAGTGCGAGCGACTGCTGGCTGTAGCGGATGAACTTGCTCCAGCCGGCGACGCGATGGATCAGGCCCTGCGCGCGAGTGCTCTTGTCCATGCAGGCCGCATGCTGGCGGTTCCAGCGCGCTTGCAGCGCGGCGACCATGCCCATCGATTCCAGCACTTCGACGTTGCGAAGCTTGCTCTGCAGCTCGCTCATCGTCTGGCCCGTGGCCTGCAGGACCGCCTCCGACGGCGCGACGGTCCGCCGCTGTCCGAACCAGGCCAGCGCGGCCTGGACCAGGGCGAACGCCAGCGCCAGCACGCCGAGCCAGGGATGCAGAACGAAGATCACCGCGATGTAGATCGGCGTCCAGGGTGCGTCGAAGAGCGCGAAGATGCCCTGGCCGGTCAGGAACTGGCGGATCTGGCTCAGGTCGGCGAACGGCCTGGGCGCGACGGACGCCGACTGGCCGAGATAGGCCCGGAAGCTCCCGTTGAACACCCGTGTGCTCAGCTGCCGCTCGAAGCGCAGGCTGGCCCGCACCAGCAGGCGCGAGCGCAGCCATTCCGACAAGGCCAGCGTCCCGAAAAGAAGCAGCGTGATCAGGGACACCGCGAGCAAGGTCATCTCGCTCTGGCTGGCCAGCACACGGTCGAATATCTGCAGCATGTAGATGGTCGGCGCGAGCATGAGCAGGTTGCTCAGGAAGCTCAACGCGCCGACGAACAGGAGCTCCCTTCGGAACCCCCAGAGCGCGCGTCCCAGTTCGCCGCGGTGGAAGGGCGCAGGTGTCTTCATGGCCGTGGGTGCGCCTGAAGCGCGATGTTCGCGGCGTTGCCGGCATCGCGCCGTCGCGATGCCGCGCTGTTGGCCGCCTTGCGCGCGCGATCCGCGGCTTGATCGCCGGCTTGCCGCAGCGCGGCCAGCACCTCGTCGCGGGGGCCGAACGCCTGCATGGCGCCGTCGCTCAGCACCAGCATCTTGTCCGCCACGGCCAGCACGCCGGTGCGGTGCGTCATGACGACGAAGGTGGTGCCCCGCGCCTTGAGGTTCAGGATGGCGGCCGCCAATGCGGCGTCCCCGGCGTCGTCGAGGCTCGAATTCGGTTCGTCGAGCACCACCAGTGCGGGCTCGCCATAGATCGCGCGGGCCAATGCCACACGCTGCCGCTGCCCGCCGGACAGCACGGTCCCTTCGGGTCCGATCGGGCTGTCGTAGCCCAGCGGAAGGTTCGTGATGCTGGCGTGCAGGTCGACGGCCAATGCGGCCGCCTTGACCTTGGCGGGCCGCACCTCCCCGAAGCGTGCGATGTTCTCGGCCAGCGTGCCCTCGAGCAATTCCACGTCCTGGGGCAGGTAGCCGATGTGCGGGCCGAGCTCGCTCTTGTCCCACGCGAACACGTCGGCGCCGTCCAGCCGCACCTTGCCGCTCGCCGCCGGCCAGAGGCCGACGAGCAGGCGCGCCAGGGTCGTTTTCCCCGCGGCGGAGGGACCCACGACGGCCAGCACCTCGCCGGGTGCCAGGCTGAAGGCCACGTTCTTCAGAAGGGCGGGACCGGTGCCCCCCGGAGCGCCGGCCACGAGGCTTTCGACTTGCAGTGCGCCTTTGGGGGGCGGCAGCGGCATCGTGTCCGGTCTCGGGGCGATGGCGGTCAGCAGGCTGTCCAGGCGCTGCCAGGCATCGCAGGCGTTGACCACCACGCGCCATTGCGTCACGAGCTGCACCAGCGGCGCCAGGGCCCGGCCGCCCAGGATCGAGCCGACCACCATCAGGCCGGCGTTGCCGTGGAGCTGGTTCTTCAGCAACAGCCAGGCACCCAGCCCGAGCAGCAGGGAACCCGTGGTGACCTGCAGGAACCTGCTGACGGCCTGCGCGGTTCCGGCGTGGTCCGAAGCCACGGCCTCGCGCTGCAGGAAATCGCGTCGCTTGTGCATCCAGCGGCGATGGACGTCCTGCTGCATGCCCATCGACTCGATGACCTGCGAATTTCTCAGCACGGCATCGGCGTACTGCTGCGCCTCGATCGCGCATCGATTGGCCGACACCAGCGACGGGCGCGTGTTGCGGTCGTTGATCCAGCCGACAAACACCTGCAGCAGCGAGCCCACGACGGCCGACCAGCCCAGCACCGGGCTGATGGCGAACATCAGCCCGGCGAAGACCAGCGACACCGGCGCTTCCATCAGCGCCAGCAACGGCGGCGAATACAGGAATTCGCGCAAGGTCCGCAGGTCGTTGAGCGGCTGCACGGTTCCGCCCGGCAAGCGCATGAGACCCGCATCGAAGACGGCGACGAACACGCGGTTGCGCATCTTCTGATCCAGCGCCTGCCCGGCCTGGTACATCACCTGCGCGCGTGCCCAGTCGAGCACTTCCATGAGGCCGTAGGCGGCCAGGACCAGCAGGGTCAGCATGGCCAGCGTGAGCGTGTTGCGGCTGTTCAGGACGCGCCCGTACACCTCCAGCATGTAGCCGCTCGGCGCCAGCAGCAGGAGGCCGGCGCACACGCTGAACCAGGCCGCCCGCACGAAGCAGGGGTGGAGCGCTGTCACGGCCTGCCGCAATTCGCCCGACTTTTCCGGAGGCTTCATACCACCTCGCTTGTTCGAGATCGATCACCCGGACGAGGGCGGTCCGCATGGGGCCGCCCCCGCTTCAACGCCACGCCTTCGCCTACACGACAAGGTCACTCAGCAGCGGCGGCGCCACGACACCCACCAGTTGCACCTCGAAGTCGGCGCCGCCGTTGCCGTCGACATCGGCCTGAAGCGTCTGGGTGGCGACGTCGAACCTCAGCTGTCCGGCCACGTTGGTGAACGCCGCACCACCCAGGTAGCTGAAGGCATCGTTCGCGTTCGCGTTGCCCGAAATGGCGTCGATGCCCGACAGGTCGATCTTGTCCGCACCGCTCGTGAATCCGGAGACCACGTCCCTGTTCGCACCCGCAGGGCTCTCGGCAACGGCGTTGAAGTCGTACACATCGTTGCCGCCGCCTCCGGTGAGCGTGTCCTTGCCCAGCCCGCCGGTCAGCGTGTCGTTGCCCGCGCCGCCCTGGATCGCTTCGTCATCCGCACCGCCGGTGAAGGCGGTGCCGCCGACGATGCCGACGTCCAGCACCTGCGTCGCGGTGGCGTCGCCATCGGCGTCCTTGACCGCCAGCGAGAACTGCAGATTGGCGTCGAGCTGGCCGCTGTTGAGGGTGACGAACCCGATGTCCGAGATCTTGATGACGTCGTTGTCGGACGTGGCCGCCTCGGGGTTGGCCGTGCCGGGTGTTCCCGTGAATTCCTGGAACGTGGTGCTGCCGCCGCCGGCCCCGGTCAGCGCATTGAGGTTGATGGCCGTGCCCGTCACGCCTTCGGTCGACACCAGCAACTGCGCACCTTCGATGACGTAGTTCTCGGTGCCGGTGTTGAAGTCGTTCGACTCGATGATCACCGCGCCGTCGTTGTTGTCGAGCGAGATGCTGTACGGGGCTGGAATGGTGCCGCCGGATTTGATGATGTCGGCGTTGTCGATGATGATGGCCTTCGTCGTGCGGCTGCCGTCGTCCGGGTCCACCAGCTTGAGCACGAGCACCAGGTCTTCGCTGCCGATGCCGTCGAACTTGAGGAACATGCCGGCGGCCTGCGTGGTCGGCGTCGCGGTCGTGATGCCGAACGGGTTCGCGGCGAAGAAGTCGAGGTCCAGAACTTCACCCTGTTGAATCGTGTCGCCCGCCACGCCGTTGGCCAGGTTGGACACGCTCACCCACGTTCCTGCCTGCTTGAACAGCTCGCCGTTCACAAAGGCGGTTCCGTTGGCCGTGCCCAACGGGTCCGCCGGGGCGAGCGACTGGATGTTGTTGGCACCGGTGCCGCCGCCCGGCTCGCTGTAGCCGGTGAACTGCACGAAGAAGTTGCTGCTCAACTGGGCCACCGACACGTCGGGCTGCGTCTGATCGACCGTCTGTGTGCCCAGTGTGTAGCCGGTGAAGCCCAGGGCCTGGCCGGTCGAGACGGTGTTGAAGCCCGCGATGGGCGCATTCAGCGTGAGCGAGTAGGTGCCGTTCACCTTGTCGAAACTCAGCGTGCCGGTGGCGTTGGTGGTGGTGGCCGAGCCCGGGTCGGGCTTGTAGCTGAAGCTCACGGCGAACGAGGCGCCCGTCGAAGTCTCGGAGGACCAGGTCACCGTCGGGCTGGTGATCGCCGCGTTACCCACCGTACCGGTCAGCGTGATCGCCGAGAAGTCGGAGTTGGAGACGCTGTAGCTCGACCGCGCGTCGGCGCCGATCTCGTAGTCGAAGGTGCCGGTCCCGCCGGGCGACGGGTTGCTGGTGTTCGCGTAGATGAGATCGGTGCGGGCCAGGATGCTCGGTCCGTCGTCCTCGAAGTTCAGGGCCTGACCGATGTTCAGGAAGTCCGAGCTCGTGTTCTGGTCGCCGTCCTTGTCGGTGATGGTGTCGGTACGGGTCAGCACGATCAGGTCGGCCGCGGTGAGCGTCTTCGAGTCGTCCGGGTTGGTGGTGTCCGGGTGCACGATGGCGCGCAACTGGTCGAGGGTGACCGTGCCTGAGGCGTCCACGCTGACGGTGAAGACCAGCAATCCGCTTCCGGCCGTGCGTCCTTCGACGACGCCGCCGGCGGTAAGGGTCAACACCACGCTCTGATTGCTGAGCGTGTCGACCAGGCCCGAGGCGACGCCCGCGCTCTTCACGCTCAGCGCGTAGGCGCTGGTGACCGTGCCTGCGCCGTCCGCGCCGTAGGTGGGCGTGCTGGAGAAGTTGTCGGCGAAGCTGGCCGACGCATTGGTGGCCAGCACGGTCTCGTCCACCGTCAGCGCATCAGGGGGCGCGATGTCGGCCACCACGATGCTCGGGCCATCGTCCTCGAAGTTCAGGGACTGTCCGATGTTCAGGAAGTCCGAGCCGGTGTTCTGGTCGCCGTCCTTGTCGGTGATGGTGTCGGTGCGGGTCAGCACGATCAGGTCGGCTGCGGCGAGCGTCTTCGAGTCGTCCGGGTTGGTGGTGTCCGGGTGCACGATGGCGCGCAACTGGTCGAGCGTGACCGTGCCGGCGGCATCCACGCTGACGGTGAAGACCAGCAATCCGCTGCCGGCCGTGCGTCCTTCGACGACGCCGCCGGCGGTGAGGGTCAGCACCACGCTCTGATTGCTGAGCGTGTCGACCAGGCCCGAGGCGACGCCCGCGCTCTTGACGCTGAGCGCGTAGGCGCTGCTGGTCGTGCCTGCGCCGTCCGCGCCGTAGCTCGGCGTGCTGGAGAAGTTGTCTGCGAAGCTGGCCGACGCGTTGGTGGCCAGAACGGTCTCGTCCACCGTCAGCGCATCAGGGGGCGCCGTATCGGCCACCACGATGCTCGGTCCGTCGTCCTCGAAGTTCAGGGCCTGGCCGATGTTCAGGAAATCCGATCCCGTGTTCTGGTCGCCATCCCTGTCGGTGATGGTGTCGGTGCGGGTCAGCACGATCAGGTCGGCCGCGGCGAGCGTCTTCGAGTCATCCGGGTTGGTGGTGTTCGGGTGCACGATGGCGCGCAACTGGTCGAGCGTGACCGTGCCGGTGGCACTGACGCTCACCGTGAACACGATGTCGCCCGTGGCTGCCGCCGCGGCATCCGTGCCCTGGCGCCCCTCGACGACGCCCGAGGCGTTGAGGAACAGGAACACGCTGTTGCCGGTGGCCACGTCGTCCAGGCCGGAGTCCGCGCCGCTGGTCTTCAGGCTCAGCGCGTAGGCGCTGGTGGTCGTGTCCGCGCCGTCCGCGCCGTAGCTCGGCGTGCTGGAGAAGTTGTCGGCGAAGCTGGCCGACGCGTTGGTGGCCAGCACGGTCTCGTCCACCGTCAGCGCATCAGGTGGCGCCGTGTCGGCCACCACGATGCTCGGTCCGTCGTCCTCGAAAATCATCTGCGAGCCGATCTCCGCCGTGGCGGTGGACGACCTCAGCAGCCGGAAGCCCCCGATGTCGAAGTCCGCGTGGGTGTTGCCCGAGGCATTGTGGGCCGCCCCGTTCTCGATGAGCACGCGGTTGTGGTCCGCCGACGTCGTGTATTCGATCGATTGGCCGGCCAGGACGCCGGTGATGGTCGCGACGCCGCCGGTGATGCTGATGGAGAGAGACGAACTCAGTGCGCCCTCAGTGCCGTTCGAGAAGGTTTCGAGCACCGCCCCGGTGACGGAGTTGAGCACGCGCACGCTCGTGATCGAGATCACCGCGTCGTTCGCATAGCCATCGATGAAGCTGTTGCCGGACTCCACCGCCGTGCTGAAGGCGGAGATCTTGACCTGGGCACTCTTGCCGCTTTGCAACTGCACGACGTCGAAGTCGGCAGTCCTCGCACCGAACATGCCGGTGAAGTCGATGTTCGATTCCAGATCGGCCTCGTTCTGGTCCAGGTTCGGAATGGTGACGTCCGCCCTGGCGCCGGTCACGAAGCTGAAGCGGATGCCCTCCTGCTCGGTGATCATCTGGCTGTTGGTGCCGAACGTGGTCGGCCCGCCTGCCTTGCTGGTGTTGATCGTGTCGCCGGTCGTGATGTTGATGTCGTCGGCGGTGCTGTTGGGGTTGGCACCGGACTGGTTGGCCGGGTCCTTGCCGGTCGCGATGATCGACACGTTGGAAATCCGGCCGTTGACGATCGTCGGACTGTCCGTCGTGAACATCAGGAACAGGTTCTGGCCGGAGGGCGCGTCCGCCAGGTTGAACTCCGTATCCTGGCTGACGCTGACGAAGACCTTGTCCGTCAGGTCGACCGGATCGTCGGCGTTGGCCGCGTCGGGGTTCGAGATCGCTTCATACTGGACCGTCCAGATCTTGGCGCCGGTCACCGGGCTTCCCGTTTCCTCCAGATAGACGGCGAACACGACGACGTTGAGGGCGGTCTTCCCGTAGACGACGTTGTTGTTGGTCGTGTCGGTGTACAGGAAGATGTCTTCGCCGTCGGCGGTGTTGAGGCCGCTGTCCAGGCCATTGAGCGGCGCGCCGTTCGCGTCCGTGAAGGACATGTCGGTGACCGTGCCCGTCACACTGAACGTGAAGGCGTTGGTGCCGGTATTGGTTCCGTTGTAGCCGCTCAGCGCCGCGTTGATGGCGGTGCCTGCGCCTTGGGCCGTCAGGCGGGCGCTGAAGGCGGCCGGCAGCGAACTCGCGGAAATGTCATTGTCGTTACTGTCGCCGGCAGCAGCGGGAGTAGCGGCAAGGTTCTGCAAATTGGCGGATTCATCCAGGGTGACGGTTGAGCCGTCCGTCAGGTTTAGCGCAGCCATGGGAACTCCTTGGTTGGAAAGATGCGCCGACTGGAATCAGTGCTCCCGATTGACCTGCATGCGCTGGCGATCAACCACGTTCACACATCAGCAGAGAGGGATGCTGAACCGCCGGCCCGCGCCCTGTCCATAGGATAAAAGTTGTCACCCGGAGGGTGATGTGCCGGGCCGATCGCGCCCCTTACCCTTTGATACCTTGCGAAGGCTGAAGACCTTTTGGCAAGAATTTGTGGTCTTTATCATGACGAACCAGATGCCTCCCAATGAGCAACTCGGAGGGAAACCATGGAACAAGTCCCCCTGTCGTCTGCCGGGCTGGAGCCTGCGTGGAACGCAGATCCGCCGCCGTTCATGCAAGGCTTGCGTCCCCTGTCGCCATTCGCGCCACCCGCGCTGCTGGCATCGGACTGGTTTCAGCCGGCGTTCCTCGACATCCCGCGCCCGGTGGCCGACCTCCGTGTGCCGGTTCTGGTCGCCACCGGCCCCAGCCGCGCATCACCGCACTTCGGGCTGGGCCTGCTGGCCTCGCGGCAGCGGGCCGGGCGGATGTACGAGATCGCGTACGCGCAGATGGGCAGCCTCTGCGACCTGGAAGTCTGCTGCCGGCCGCCGACGCCTCGTTTGCTGCTGGTGGACATCGCGTTGATTGCGCCGGAGAGCGTCAACAGGTTGGACGATCTGCGCAGCCGCTTTCCCTCCACCGACTGGCTCCTCGGCTGGGACGAGCCTTCCCTGCCGGGCCTGGATGCAGCGATCCGGAGCCAGGCGTGCGGCAGCGTCGAGTGGACTTCGAGTGCGGAGCAGCTCGCTCAATCGCTGGATGCCGTGCTCGCGGGCATCCTGGGCTTCCCGGGGCCGGTGTTGCAGGCCCTGTATCTGTCCGTGCTGCGATCCAGGGCCATCGGCAGGCGGCAGGCGTCCTGTGGAACAACCCCGGCCATCCGGCTGACCGCACGGGAGGACGAGGTGCTGTCGCTGATGCACCGGGACATGACCAACAAGCAGATCGCCGAGCGGCTCGGCATCAGCGTCAACACGGTCAAGAAGCACCTTGCACACGTGTTCGCGAAGCAGGGGCAGCACAGCCGGCGCTGGCATCTCATCTGATCCGTGGCAGGCCCTGGCGTTTCGACGAGAGCCTTCCGCCCACCGGGCGCGCAAGGGCAAGGCAGGGAAGGGCGGCACGCTTGCGAACCGAATCCAGTCCATCCCGGTGGGTCGCCGACGCGGTAGATTCGTGACCGCGTGTGCCGGCCTCGGCGCGCCAATCGGTTTCAACACAAGGTCACAAGGTCAAGGGTGCGCATGAACAGGGTCTGGCTCGTGGTGATGGGGGTTTCGGGCTGCGGCAAGTCCAGCATGGGCGCGGCGCTGGCCACCGCGTTCGACTTGCCGCTGATCGAGGGCGACGACCACCATCCGCAGGCCAACGTCGACAAGATGAGCCGCGGCATCGCGCTCACCGATGCCGACCGTGCCGGATGGCTCGCCACGCTGGGCCAGGCGCTGGCCGCCGCGCCGCAGGGCGCCGTGATGACCTGCTCCGCGCTCAAGCGCAGCTACCGCGACCAGTTGCGCGCGGCCGCGCCGGGTCTGCGCTTCGTGTTCATGCAGATCGACCGCGCCGAAGCCGAGCGCCGCGTGGCCGCGCGTGCAGGTGCCGGGCTGCACATGTTCCCGGCCAGCCTCGTGGCCAATCAGTTTGCGACGCTCGAATCGCCCATGGGCGAGGCGGGCGTGCTGACGGTGGATGCGACTGCGCCGCTGGCGCAGTCGGTCAGTGCGGTGCGCGACTGGCTGGCCGATGCCGGTTGAGGGGCGCGAGCCTTATTCAATAACTTCGGGCCAGTCTGTGTGGAAGAACTGGCCCTCGGGTTTGTCCACGCGCTCGTACGTGTGCGCCCCGAAGAAATCGCGCTGCGCCTGCAGCAGGTTCGCGCTCAGGCGCGCCGTGCGGTAGCTGTCGTAGTAGGCCAGCGAGGCACTGAATGCTGGCACCGGAATGCCCTGCGTCACGGCCAGTGCCACCACCTCGCGCCAGTTCTGCTGCGTGCGGTTCAGCAGGTCCTGGAAGAACGGGTCGAGCATCAGGTTACCCAGCGCCGCGTCGCGGCGGAAGGCGTCGGTGATGCGGTTGAGGAAGCGCGCGCGGATGATGCACCCGCCGCGCCAGATCGACGCGATACCGCCCAGGTCGAGCTTCCAGCCCTTCTTCTCGCCCATCGTCTGGATGAGGTCGAAGCCCTGCGTGTAGCTGATGACCTTCGACGCGTAGAGCGCGTCGTGCACCTTGGCCACCAGCGCCTTCTTCTCGATCGACAGCGTGGACACCGGCCCGTGCAGCAGCTGGCTCGCCGCGACGCGCGCCTTCTTCTGCGACGACAGCACGCGCGCTTCCACGGCGGCGTTGATGGTGCTGATGACCACCGCGTTCTCGGCCGCGTTCAGCAGCGTCCACTGGCCCGTGCCTTTCTGGCCGGCCTTGTCGAGGATCACGTCGACCACCGGCTGGCCCGTCTCCGGGTCTTTCTGCTCGAGCGCCTTGGCGGTGATCTGGATCAGGTAGCTCTGCAGCTCGCCTTCGTTCCATTCATTGAAGATCGCGGCCATCTCGTCGGTCGTGAACCCGGCCGCCTTGAACAGGCTGTAGGCCTCGCAGATGAGCTGCATGTCGCCGTACTCGATACCGTTGTGCACCATCTTCACGTAGTGGCCGGCGCCGCCCGGGCCGATGTGGATCACGCACGGCTCGCCGTCCACCTTCGCCGCGATGCTCTCGAAGATCGGCTTCATCACCTCCCAGGTCGACAGCGGCCCGCCCGGCATGATCGACGGCCCCTTGCGCGCGCCTTCCTCGCCGCCCGACACGCCCGCGCCGATGAAGCGCAGGCCCTTGCTTGCAAGGTAGGTGTCGCGGCGTTCGGTGTCGGTGTACAGGCTGTTGCCGCCGTCGATGACGATGTCGTCCTTGTCGAGCAGCGGAATGAGCTGCTCGATCACCTGGTCGACCGGCGCGCCGGCCTTCACCATGATCTGGATCTTGCGGGGCTTGGCCAGGCTCTGGACGAATGCCTCGAGCGTCTTCGCGCCCACCAGTTGCTTGCCCGGGTTGGCGGCAATGAAGGCTTCGGTGGTGGCTTCAGTGCGGTTGTAGACGCTGATCTGGAAGCCCCGGCTTTCCACGTTCAGCACCAGGTTCTGTCCCATCACGGCCAGGCCGATCAATCCGAAATCGCTTTGCTTGCTCATGTGTGCCGACCCTTCGTGCGTGTGCGGTTGGAGAGAGAAAGAAGCCGGCCATTGTGCCGGGCACCCGCGCGGCGCGGCGTCGGAGGGCGTCTATACCCGCTTGGCAAACGGGCCCGGGCTGGCTATGTTGAGGGGATGACCTCCGCCGCCACTCCTGCAGCTGCCGCAGCCTCTGTAGCGATCCACACCTGGTCGACCGACGCGGTGCCGCCGCCGCAGCGGCTGGACTACTGGATCGGCGCGGTCTGCGAGGGCTTTCTGGAGATGGACGTGAGCAGCCCGGCCATCGGCGGCAGCTTCGGTGCTTGGCTCGCCTCCGCCCCGCTCGGGCCGTTGCACGTGAACCGGGTGCGCGGCAGTGCGCAGGACGTGTATCGCACCCGCCGCGCCATCGCCCACAGCCGCCAGAACTACTACTACCTGCTGTGCAAGGCCGACTCGCCCTGGGTCACGGTGCAGGAGGAGCGCTCGGCGCGGCTGCTGCCCGGCGACGCGGTGCTGGTCGATTCGCGGCGCTGCTATGCCTTTCACTTCCAGCAGTCGGCCGACACGGTGTCGATCGAGCTGCCGACCGCGTGGCTCGAGTCGTGGCTGCCCGATGCCGGCGACCACGTGGCGCGCCGCATCGACGGGCACAGCGGGTGGGGCGCGGCGCTCAGCGGCTTTGCCCGGGCGTTGTCGCCCGAGGTGGCCGCACAGCCGCCGCTGCCGGCGGCGTTGCTGGCCGACCAGCTCGGCGGCCTGCTGGCGCTGGCGCTCGGTCCGGCCGGCGGCATGGCCATGCCAGACGAGGGGAGCCGCGCCGCCTTGTGCCGGCGCGTGCTCGATGCCACGCGCGAGCGGCATGCCGAGCCGGGCCTCACGGCAGCGGCCGTGGCGCAGGGGCTGGGCATCTCGGAGCGCAGCCTGCATCGCTGCCTGGCGGACGGGGCCGGGGACGGCGCCACCACCTTCGCGAACGCGCTGGCCGCCTGCCGCATGCAGGTGGCGCAGCGCATGCTGGCCGATGCGCGCTTCGATCGCCTGAGCGTGGCGCAGATCGGCCTGCGCGTCGGGCTCACCGACGCCTCGCACTTCGTGCGCCTGTGCCGCCGTCATCTGGGCGGCACGCCGGGTGCACTGCGGCAATCGCGCCGCTGAGAGCGGCGGCTACGCCTCGAACCAGTCGCGCGCAGACCGACCCTGGTCCGGCCCCAGCATCGAGAAGCCGCCGTCGACCGGGATGTCGGCGCCGGTGACGAAGCGTGCCGCGTCCGAACACAGGAACAGCACCACCTGCGCCACGTCGTCGCCGTCGCCCACGCGGCCCAGCGGGTGCAGGGGCGCGCCGACACGGTCGGCCCGCGCGCGGTCGCCGTTCGTCATGCGCGACAGCGCGTCCGACCAGGTCCAGCCCGGCGACACCGAGTTCACCCGCACGCCGTGCGGCGCCAGCGTGGCGGCCTGGTTGCGCGTGAGCTGCAGGATGGCGGCCTTGGCCGCCGGATACAACGCCCGTCCCGCCGCGCCGAACTTGCCGCCGACGCTTCCTATGTTCACGATCGCGCCGCCGTGCGCGGCCAGCGCGTCGGCGCTCTTCTGCACCAGCATCGCGCCGGAGACGAGGTTGACGTTCAGCGCGCCCAGCCAGTCGGCGCGCGCGGCGTCCAGGCCCGCGTCGCCGTAGACCACCGCGTTGTTGACGAGGAAGTCGATGCGGCCCTCGGCGCCCAGCACGCCGGCCACGAGCGCATCGAGCGCGTCGTCCGAGGCGATGTCGCAGGTGACGAAGCGGCAACCCGCACCCACATCGGCTGCCAACGCGGCGCCGCGCGCCGTGTCGATGTCGACCGCGACCACCCGCGCGCCGGCCTGCACGAAGGCGCGCACGATGGCGCTGCCGAGCAGCGCCGCGGCACCGGTCACGATCGCGACCTTGCCTTGCAGCGTCGTCATGGCCGGCCTCCCATCTGTGCGACGGCCTCGTCCACGCGGACCACGTCCGCGAGCATCGCCAGGGTCTCCAGGCTGGCCGCTTGCAGATGCGCCTGCGCGGTGCTGCAGGCATCGGCGACCACCGCCACGTCGTAGCCCAGGTCGCTCGCATGGCGCGCGCCATGCTCGACCACATGGTTGGTGGCGATGCCGGCCAAGTACAGGCGGCTGGCCCCGGTGGCGCGTACCGCCTCTTCGAGTCCGCTGGCCCAGAAGGGGTTGTTGCGCTTGTGGGTGACGACCGCTTCGCCCGGCCGGGGCGCGAGCTCGTCGTAGAACCCGGCGCCCCAGCTGCCTTCCTGCACCGCGCCGCTCTCGGCCACGCGCCGGAACAGCGTGCAGTTGCGCAGGCAGTCGGCGTAGTCGGGCGCGAAGGCGATGCGCACGAAGATCACCGGCACGCCGTTGGCGCGCGCACCGGCGATCAGCCGCGCGGCCGAGGCGATGAGGCGCGGGCGCGCGGGGTCGTCGGCGGCCACGCCCACGCGCACCTTGCCGTCGACGTGCAGCACGTCGTTCTGGTAGTGCATCGCCAGTAGTGCGGCCTTCACAGGAACACCTGCAGGGCTTCGTGCGGCGCGTCGCAGTTGACGAGGTCGATGCGCTTGGTCTGGATGCGCCAGCCGTCGTCTGCGCGGCGCAGCGTGTGCAGCACGCTGCCGCCGAAGGTGCGCTGTTCCGTCTTGCGCCACTCCAGCAGCAGGAAGGTCGAGCGCACGGTGCAGGCCGCGTCCTCGCGTGATTCGAGCGCGATGTTGCCCAGCACGTGCACGGTGCGCGTGGGCGGCTGCTGCGAGTAGGCGCGCGCCTGTTCGAGCCGCCGTGCGCGCATGGAGCGCAGCAGGGCGTCCTCGCAGAACAGCGAGGCGTGGTTGAGGTGGTCGGCCTGGCCGTGCACCAGCGGCACCCAGTACAGCCCGTCGGGCGTGAAGAGCTTCTGCCATTCGTCCCAGCGGTGCTCGTCGAGCAGGCGCGCCTCGTGGTGCAGGAACTGGGTGAGGTCCTGCTGTTCGTTCCAGTCGCGGAAGTTCATTCGGCGCTCCCGGCGTGTTCGTTTGTCCTGGTGCCCGTGTCGACACCCATGTACCCGGCCCAGGCCGCGAACATGTTGCGCGAGGGCATCTCGCTGTTGCCGTTGGAGGCGCGCCCGCCCGGCAGCGGCTGGTCGCGCCCGGCCGCGCGATGCATGCTGACCCAGTCGCCGCCGTCCGAGCCCAGGCCTTCCTGCACGCGGTTGTAGGCCTCCAGGTCGTCGGGCATCACGTTCGAGGAGGGCGAGTTGACGATGTTGGTGTACTTGAGCGTGCGTTGGAAGGTGGCCTCGGGCGCGCCCTTGAGCCGGAAGCTGAAGATCTCGACCAGCGTGCGATCCACCGACAACGGCCGGATCACGCGGATCTGCTGGAACGAGGTGTGCGGCGAACAGCTCGGGTACACGATGGTGTTGTGCCGGTTCACGCGCAGGATCTCGTCGGTGCGCTCGGGCCCCTTCGCGGCTTCGAGCGACGCCACGTAGGCCAGGCTCACCGGGTCGGTCGGCGGCACGAAGATGCCTTCCATGAAGCCGTGGCCGTGGTCGTAGCCCTTGAGCTCCAGCTTTTCCCAGAACTCCAGCGGCTCGCCGTTGCCGTCGACGATCACCACCTCGAAGGGTTTGGGCGTGCCGGCCGGCATGGCCTCGTGCTCTTCCTTGGCCGCGCGCCACGACGACTCGTGCGTGGCCACGGCGTGGATGGTGTCGTGCAGGTTCTCGAAGAAGATCTTCCAGTTGTTGCGCTGGATCACGCGCTGCACGCCGCCGGCCACTTCCACTTCGCCCTCGGGCGCGCGGTCGCAGAAGTTGTCCAGCGACGTGGCCACGCCGCCCAGGAACTCCTGCAGTTCAGGCCCCTCTGCCGACAGGCTGGCGAAGACGAAGCCGCGGTGCGTGGCCACGCGCGCCACCTTGCGCACGCCGTACTGCGGGTCTTTCAGGTCGAGCGCGGTGCATTCGTAGCCGCTGCGCAGCGGCACCGACAGCAGGCTGCCGTCGCACTTGAAGGTCCAGCCGTGGTACAGGCAGCGCAGGAACTTGCCGGCGCTGCCGCTGCCGTCGGGCACGAGCTTGGCGCCCTTGTGCGGGCAGCGGTTGAACATCACGTGCACCTGCCCGTCGGTGTGCCGCACCATCACCACGGGCTCGCGGCCCAGGCGGGTGGTGAAGTAGTCGCCGGGCCTGGGCACCTGGCTTTCGTGGCCGACGTAGAGCCAGGCCTGGCCGAACACGCGGTCCATTTCCAGCTCGAAGATGGCGGGGTCGGTGTAGACGCGCTTGTGCACGCGGTCGGGCTGCACGAGCGACTGGATGTCGATCGGGTTTGTCGCCGCTATGGGGATGATGGGAATCACGGAATTCATCGGGTGGGTCTCCTGAAACGTCATCAGATGTCGAGCACCAGGTGCTGCGTCTTCGCGCGCGACACGCAGGTGCACAGGGTCTTGCCTTCCGCCTTCTCGCGCGGACTGAGGTTGTGGTCGCGATGGTCGGGCACGCCCTCGACCACGTCGACCGCGCACACGCCGCAATCACCCTGGCGGCAGTCGTACAGCGGGTCCAGGCCTGCGGCGATGAGCACGTCGAGCAGGCTCTGGTCGGGCGCCACGGTCAGCGTCTTGCCCGAGCGCAGCGTGCGCACCTCGAAGGGCGCATCGCCCGCCTGCTCGATGGCGCCGGCGAAAAGTTCGAAGTGCACGTGGTCGTCGGACCAACCGAGCGCGCGGGCCGTGTCGACCACCGCCTGCACCATGCCGCGCGGGCCGCACACATGCAGGTGGCGCCCGGGCGTGGGCGCGACCAGCAGCGCGCGCAGGTCGAGGCCGCGCGCCGGGTCGCCGCCGTCGTGCCGCACGGTGCCTCCGAGCGCGCGCACCTCGTCCAGGTAGGCCGTGGCCTCCTCGCTGCGCGTGGCGTAGAAGAATTCGAAGGGGCGATCTTCAGCCGCGAGCGACCGGGCCATGCACAGCAGCGGCGTGATACCGATGCCGCCGGCAATGAGCAGCGGCGGCGCGCTGCCCGCGTGCAAGGCGAAGTCGTTGCGCGGCGCGTGCGCGGCCAGCGCGGCGCCGGGTTGCAGCGCGTGCATCCAGGTCGAACCGCCCGCGCCCTGGGGCTCGCACAGCACCGCGATCTCGCACCGGTCCGACCCGTCGTGCGGTCTGGCGAGCGAGTAGGCGCGTTGCCCCGTGCGGCCGTTGGCCTGCACCACCTGCACGCCCAGGTGCGCGCCCGGCGTGAACGGCGGCAGGGGCTCGCCGTTCGCCGAGCGCAGCACGAAGGCCTTGATGGCCGGCGTGAGCGGCGTGACCGAGGCCACGACCAGCGTCAGCATGTCGGGGGCGCCGCTCATCCCAAGGGCAGCGCCGGGTCGGCGATGGTGAGCGCGGTCGATTTTTCCCAGCGCGGCATCAGCGTGTTCGACGGTTGCGTCTCGTCGACCAGCTTGCGTGCGGTCTCGGCGCCGGCCACCGGCAGGCCCTTCGCATCGAGCAGGCCGATCTGCACCAGCACGCTGGCCTGGTCCCAGTAGATGTGCTCGTGGTAGAGCTTGTCGCCGCGAAACTTCACGATGGCCACGAGCGGAATCTCCACCGGCTTGCCGGTGGGCGCGATGCCCGGGAGCATCCAGTCGATCTCGACCGTGTGGGTGAAGCAGAAGAGCATCTCGTCCACGATCTGTGTCGCGCCCACCGTGCGCGAGATCGGCGTGAGCCGCGTGTCGGGCGGCGTGCTCGGAATGAAGTGGTGCTTGTAGAAGCGCGACAACTCCTTCGCGCCCACGCCGCCGGTCATCGTCGGAATGTGATTCACGTAGGGCTCGCTCACCATCGTGGCCATGGTGGCGACCACGTCGCGCGTGGCGAACTCGTACTCGCAGTGCTTGTCCCACAGCGCCGAGAGGTCGTAGACCGGGCCGATCGCTTCCTTGAACAGCGCCATCGAGCGCTGGTGCGCCATGAGCGTGGAGGGCTTGTCGAAATGGTCGCCGCCGGTGCGCGCGAAGGCGTGGTCGACGTCGGGGTACACGTACATCTGCGCACCCGGCTTGCCGGCGAAGGCTTCGAGCACCTGGGCGCGGGCCTCGGGCGGACAGAACTGGTCGAGCTGTGCGAAGTGCAGGGCGATCGGACACTCGATCTTCGGCACCAGGTCGAGCGCGCCTTCGATGCCCACGCCGTAGTAGCCCACAGCCGCGTCCACGCCGGAGTGCGCGGCCGCCAGGTACGCGAGCTTGCCGCCGAGGCAGAAGCCCAAGGCGCCGACCTTGCCGGTGCAGGCCGGGTGGGCGCGCAGCGCCTTCACGCTCGCCGTGACGTCGGCCACGCCGGCGTCGATGTCGAACTTCTGGAAGAAACCGAAGGCCCGCTGCCAGTCTTCCGGCGAGTAGCCCAGCTCGACGCCGGGCTCCATGCGCCAGAACAGGTCGGGCGCGAGCACCACGTAGCCTTCTTCGGCGTAGAGATCGGCCACCTCGCGCACGTAGTCGTTGATGCCGAAGATCTCCTGGCACAGCACGATGCCGGGGCCGCGCCCCGAGGCGGGCAGAGCCAGGTAGCCGCGAAAGGTCTGGGTGCCGTCGCCGGCGGGGATGTCGATGGTGTCGCTCATCGGTTCGTCTCGTGAAGTGGTGGGGTCGGCGGCGATTCTGTGGAGCGTGCCGGCGCCTTGTCTGTCCATTTCGTGCAGCCGCTTCGGCCGCACGAAACGGATAGCGGCGTGCCGCCGCCGCACAGAGACTGCGGCCTGCATTGCCCTCACCCACGTTCAACGAAACCATCCCTTGAGGAGATCCTTCATGTCGCAGGCCACGTCCCGATCCGTCTTGTGCGCGCTCACCGTCCTGGTGGGCGCGCTGGCATCGCCCTCGCAGGCGCAGACTGCGCAGCCCGTGAAAGTCGGCCTGGCGATGGACCTGTCCGGTCCCTTCGCCGTCGGCGGCGCGGAGGCCAAGGCCGGCTTCGCCGTCGCGATCAAGCAGTTGGGCGGCAAGCTCGGCGGCGTGCCGGTGGAGTTCGTCGAGGCCGACACGGCAGGCAACCCCGAGGCGGCCCGCCAGGTGGTCGAACGCATGCTGCTGCGCGACAAGATCGACCTGTTCACCGGGCCCGTCGGCTCGTCGGTCGCACTGGCCGTGGGCCCACCGCTCTTCGCGGCCAAGGTGCCCTACCTGTCGAGCAACACCGGCCCGAGCGACTATTCGGGTGCGCGCTGCAACCCGTACTTCTTCGGTGCCTCGTACCCGAACGATGCGTACTACGAATCGGCCGGCAAGTTCGCTTCGGACAAGGGCTTCAAGAAGGTGGCGATGATCGCGCCCAGTTACCCCGGCGGCAAGGACGCCATCAATGGGTTCAAGCACACCTTCAAGGGCGGCGTGGGCGACGAGCTGTACACCAAGCTCGGGCAGCTCGACTACGCGGCGGAGCTGGCGCAGATCCGCGCATCGAAGCCCGATGCGCTGTACTTCTTCCTGCCCGGCGCCATGGGCGTGAGCTTCATCAAACAGTTCGTCGCCGCCGGGCTGTCGAAGGACGTGGCGCTGATCTCCACCGCCTTCTCCGCCGACGAGGACATGATCCCCGCCGTCGGCGAGCCGATGCTCGGCCTGTTCAACACCGCGCACTGGTCGTTCGACCTCGACAACGCCGCCAACCAGCGCTTCGTGACGGCATTCCGCCAGCAGAACAACGGACGCAATCCATCGTTCTATGCCGGCCAGGCCTACGACGTGCTGATGGCCATGGATGCGGCCGTGCGCGACGTCGGCGGCAAGGTGGCCGACAAGCCCGCGCTGCTCAAGGCGATCAAGGCGGCCAACTACAAGTCGGTGCGCGGCGACTTCCGCTACGGCCCGAACAACTTCCCGATCCAGAACTACTACCTGCGCGTGATCGCCAAGGACGCCAACGGGCGCATTGCGAACAAGGTGATCGGCACCGTGCTCGAGCGCTACCAGGACCGCACCGCTGCCCAGTGCGCGATGAAGTCCTGAGGATGCGTGTTCAGTGCCGCGCGGTCGGGAGCCGCGCGGGATCGCGCGAGGTGTCGCGCGGCAGCTGGCCGAAGCGCTCGCGGTAGCAGGCGGCAAAGCGGCTGAGGTGCGAGAAGCCGCAGCTCAGCGCCACTTCGGTGACGCTGGCGCCGTCGTGCCGCGCCAGTTGCGCATGCGCGGCGTCCAGCCGCATGTTGCGCAGCACCTCGCCGGGCGAGAGGTCGCGGTAGCGCCGAAAGAGCAGGGCCAGCCCGCGGCGCGTGACGCCCGCGGCCCGGGCCACGTCTTCCAGCGACAGCAGCGAGTCGAGCCGCTCGCGCATGAACTCCTCGGCCCGCCGCAGCTGCCGCAGGCTGGTTTCTTCCGATCCGCGTTGTGCATCGGCATGCCGCTGCAGCACCGAGTTCGGCCGGTGGCACAGCAGGTAGAGCATGAGGTTGTCTTCGCAGTGCGCGAGCCAGCGCGGGTCGTAGCGTTCGGATTCGTGGGGTGGCAGCAGCGAGGCCAGGCTCGCAACCATGCGGCACCACTGCGTGCCGGCCGTGTCGTCGAGGCGAAGGGGCATGTCGAAATCGATCTCGTCCACGGAATCGCCACCGCGCAGGGCGAAGGCATGGCGCGCAACCTCCTGCAGGCGGCTGAGCTCGATCTTCAGCATCAGCTGTTCGCAGTCGGCATGCCAGCGCAGCCGCACGGGCTTGTGGGCGGAAATGATGGCGCCCTGCCCGGGATGGATCTGCAATGTCTGGCCGCCGGTGTGGATGTCCGCGTGGCCCCGCAGCGGCATCTGCACGAGCACGAAGTTGCCGAGCGCGTCAGGCTCGATGTCGACATCGCACCCGTAGCGCAGGATGCACAGCGACAGTGCGCTCATCTCGGCGCGGCAGAAGATGGCATCGACATCGCCCGACCCCCACACGCTGCGGTGCGGCTTCAGTTCGCGGGCCACGCGCGCATCGGTTTCTTCGGCCTCGCGCGAGCGGAAGACCTCGCGCCTGTACAGCGGGGACAGTTGCTGACTCGACCATGCGTCCATGGACACTCCTGCGGGGCCAAAGTGGGGGGAGGCGGCGGCGACCGGCTCTTTCGTTCTGCGCAGGAATCTACGTCGATGCGCTGCGCGCCGCCATGGGAATTGCCCGGGCAACGGGCGTCCCCGTTGCAAGAAGCCTGCCTGGCCTGTATCTAGATGCTGCGCAGGTTCACGCGCCTGGACAGCGCTTCCGCGCTCTCGCGCCGTTCGCTGTAGCGGTCGACCAGGTAGCTCGCGCAGTCGCGCGTGAGCAGCGTGAACTTCACCAGCTCTTCCATCACGTCGACCACGCGTTCGTAGTACGGCGAGGGTTTCATGCGGCCCGCGTCGTCGAACTCGAGAAAGGCCTTGGCCACCGAGGACTGGTTGGGGATGGTGATCATGCGCATCCAACGCCCGAGCACGCGCAGCTGGTTCACCGCGTTGAACGACTGCGAGCCGCCCGAGACCTCCATCACCGCCAGTGTCTTGCCCTGCGTGGGCCGCACCGAGCCGACAGCCAGCGGAATCCAGTCGATCTGCGCCTTCATGATCCCGGTCATCGCGCCGTGGCGTTCAGGCGAGGTCCACACCATGCCCTCGGCCCATTGCGCCAGCGTGCGCAGCTCCTGCACCTTGGGATGGTCTTCGGGTTCCCCGTCGGGCAGGGGCAGTCCGCGCGGGTCGTAGATGCGGGGCTCGGCACCCATCGCGCGCAGCAGGCGCGCGGCCTCTTCGGTCAACAGGCGGCTGTAGGAGCGTTCGCGCAGCGACCCGTACAGCAGCAGGATGCGCGGCGCATGCGTAGCGCGCGCGGTGGGCTGCAGCTCCTGCAGGCCGGGGATGCGGAAAGCGTCGGCGTCGAGGTGAGGGAGTTCAGGGCTTGGCGACACGCTGGCCCTTCGCGTCGATCACGGCTTCGCCGTCTTCCTTGGCGAAGGCGCCTTGCTGCGGCTTCGGCAGGATGTCGAGCACCGCTTCGGACGGCCGGCACAGGCGCGTGCCCAGCGGCGTGACGACGATGGGCCGATTGATGAGGATCGGATGCTGCAGCATGAAGTCGATGAGCTGGTCGTCGCTCCACTTCGTGTCGCCCAGGCCGAGCTCGTCATAGGGCGTGCCTTTCTGGCGCAGCACGTCGCGAACGGGCATGCCCATCGCCGCGATCAGTTGCACGAGCGTGGCGCGGTCGGGCGGGGTCTTCAGGTACTCGATGACGGTGGGCTCGTCGCCGGTGTTGCGGATCAGCGCGAGCACGTTGCGCGAGGTGCCGCAGGCGGGGTTGTGATAGATCGTGATGTCGCTCATGGCGGGCCTCGTTCGAAGAAGAAAGGAAGATGGATCAGCCGAGGCTGAGGCGCAATGCCAGCGCGGCGAGCGTCGCGGCCAGCACGGGAAGCGTCAGCACGATCCCGATGCGGAAGTAGTGGCCCCAGGTGATGGTCATGCCCTTCCTGGCGAGCACGTGCAGCCACAGCAGCGTCGCGAGGCTGCCGATGGGCGTGATCTTCGGGCCGAGGTCGCAGCCGATCACGTTGGCATAGACCATGGCTTCCTTCACGGCACCGACCGCGCCCGAGGCCTCGATCGACAGTGCGCCCACCAGCACCGTGGGCATGTTGTTCATGACCGAGGAGAGCACCGCCGCGAGAAAGCCCGTGCCCATGGCCGCGCCCCAGATGCCGCCTTGCGCGAACACGTTCAGCAGCGTGGCGATCTGCCCGGTCAACCCGGCGTTGCGCAGCCCGTAGACCACGAGGTACATGCCCAGCGAGAAGACCACGATCTGCCAGGGCGCGCCGCGCAGCACCTGGCGCGTGCCGATCACCGGACCGCGCGCCGCCACCGCGAGCAGGATCACGGCGCCGAAGGCGGCCACGGCGCTCACCGGAACGCCCAGCGGCTCCAGGCCGAAGAAGCCCACGAGCAGCAGCGCGAGCACGACCCAGCCGGCGCGGAAGGTGTCGCGGTCGCGGATGGCATCGGCCGGCGCCTTGAGGCGGGCCATGTCGTAGCGCGCGGGAATGTCGCGCCGGAAGCACCACAGCAGCACCCCCAGGCTTGCGAGCACGGCCGCGAGGTTCACCGGCACCATCACCGAGGCGTATGCGTTGAAGCCGATGCCGAAGAAGTCGGCCGACACGATGTTCACGAGGTTGGAGACGATCAGCGGCAGGCTGGCCGTGTCGGCGATGAAGCCCGCGGCCATCACGAAGGCCAGCGTGGCGGCGGGCGAGAAGCCGAGCGCCGCGAGCATCGCCATCACGATGGGTGTGAGGATCAGTGCCGCACCGTCGTTGGCGAACAGGGCCGAGACCGCGGCGCCCAGCAGCACGATGAAGGCGAACAGCCTGCGACCGTTGCCGCGCCCCCAGCGGGCCACGTGCAGGGCGGCCCATTCGAAGAACCCGGCTTCGTCGAGCAGCAGGCTGATGAGGATGACGGCGATGAAGGTCGCGGTGGCATTCCAGACGATGGCCCAGACGACGGGGATGTCGGCGAGTTGAACCACGCCGAAGAGCAGGGCGAGGACGGCGCCCAGCGAGGCGCTCCAACCGATGCCCAGGCCGCGTGGCTGCCAGATGACGAGCACGAGGGTGCAGGCGAAGATGAGGAGGGCGGCGGTCATGTTCTTTTCAGGGCGTGTGCGTGCCGGGGCGCACGCGCGCGGCGTGCGAGGGCACGGGTTTTCATCTCAGCAGTCGCAGGCCTGTGTCGCACCCGCCGGGAGACAGGGCTCCCCTTGGCAGCAGTTCTCGGTGAGGTAGCCGAGCAGGCCGTTCATCCGGTCGAACGACGCGCGGTAGATGAGGTTGCGCCCCTGCCGCTCCTGCGAGACGAGGCTCGCGTTCACCAGTTCCTTGAGGTGGAAGGACAGTCCCGTGGCCGACACCGCGAGCGCTTCGGCGAGTGCGCCCGGCGTCAGCCCGTCGGGCCCGGCGACCACCAGGGCACGGAACACCCGCAGGCGCACGGGTTGCGCGAGCGCGCCCAGCGCGCGGACCACATCGTTTTCTTCCATATTTCAAGTATCTTTGAATTATTGAATCGAAGCAACCCAACACCTGCAGAAAACCCGCCAGGGCCTCGATGGCGCGAATCGGCCATCACCTTGGCAGGCGGCGGCCATCCGCGATGCGCGGTTCTTTCTACAGTCGCGCTCGGTCCATCACCCAACGAAGCACTCAACGAAGGAGACACCCATGTCCGACACCTATGTTCTGGTTCATGGCGCCTGGCACACCGGCGCTGAAATGGCGGCCGTGGCCGACGGCCTGCGCGCGGCCGGCCACACCGTGCATTGCCCCACCGTGGCAGGCAACAACCCCGGTGACAACCGCGCGAGCACCGGCCTGGACGACGCCATCGCGTCGGTCGTTCGCTTCATCGAGGGCCAGGACCTCACGCAGGTGCGGCTCGTGGGCCACAGCTACGGCGGCATGGTGATCTCGGGCGTGGCCGACCGCATCGCGGCGCGGCTGCGCCGGCTGGTCTACATCAACGCCTTCGTGCCGCTCGATGGCGAGTCGCTCAACGACATGGTGCCGCCGCACTACGTGGCGATGTTCGACGCCATCGCCGGGGCGAACAGCAACGCCGTGACGCTGCCCTTCGAGATCTGGCGCGAGGCCTTCATCAACGATGCCGACCTCCCGCTGGCGCGGGCCGCCTACGACAAGCTGAACCCGCACCCGTACCGCACCTTCACCGACAAGATTCAATTGAAGCAGCCGCTGGCGGCGCTGGCGCTGGGCAAGTCGTACGTCAATTGCCAGCAGGACACGGCGCTGCCGCACAGCCTGCCGTGGCATCCGCGGCTGTCGGAGCGGCTGGGCCTGTTCCGGCTCGTGGAGTGCCCCGGCAGCCACGAGATGTTCTTCTCGAACCCGCAGCGGCTGGCGCAGGCCATCCTTGAAGCGGGGCGCGACTGAGCTATTGAGCGCCTGAGCGACTGAACTCAGCCGTTCGGAAAGAGCGCGTCGAACACGCGCAGCGACGCCCAGGCGTCGTTGGCGGCATAGCGAATCTGCGATTCGCTGAGCTGCTTGTGCGCCCAGTTCGACGTGGTCGCCTTGCGCGACTTGGCGAAGCGGCGGTTGAACATCAGCGCCACCGCCGTCTTCACGCCGACCGAGCGGCGGTAGCCGCGCCGGCGGAATTCGTCGTCGATGTCGAACACCGCCTGCGGCGCAATGGCCAGCCGCAGCTTGATGAGCGACAGGTCGCTCGAGAGCCCGAAGCCGACCTTGCGCAGCTCGCGCGAGGCCAGCAGGCCGGCGACCACGGGGTTGCATTCGTCGCGGTGCAGCTGGAACAGCCAGGCCGTGTCGCGCGTGGCGAACTGCACCACGTGTGGGCCGGTCGACACCTCGTTCTTCGCGAAGGTGGGGCGCGACTCGGTGTCGAAGCCCGCCACGCCCGCAGTGAGCAAGGCATCTGCCGCGCGCTCGGCCTCGGCCAGCGAGGCGACGACCACGATGTCCTTCAGGTCGAGGCTGTCGAACGGATCGAGCAGCGCAATCTGCTCACGTTCGGGCAGCGGCGGGAGCGGGCGCTTGGGGGTGTGGTTGTGGTCGTTCACCGGGTCACTGCCTTTGCGGCTGTCTTTCTGGCCTTCTTCGGCTTCGGCGGCTGGCCCGAGCGCAGGGCGGCTTCATAGGCGAGCCGGCCCCAGCGGGCGGCTTCCTCGCGGTCTTCGAACAGGTCGGCCGGCGCCAGCCGGTACGACATGGGCATCTCCTTGCCCGCGCGCACGTAGGTGAAGGGCGGCAGGTTCAGCGCGTCGAAGTGCGCGGCGCTGCCGGCGTCGGACTTGAGGTACAGCGTGTCCTTGGCGACGAGCGCGATCATGCGGCCCTCGTGCCACACGCCGTGGCCGCCGAACATGCGGCGGGTCTCGATGCGCCCGAGGCGCTCGAAGGTCTCGTGCAGGCTCTGTACAAAAACGCTCATGACGTGATCTCGATGCGGTTGCCGTCCGGGTCGAGCACCACGCTCTCGTAGTAGCCGTCACCGGTGCGGCGCGGGCCGTCGAGCAGCGGGTAGCCGTCGGCCTTCAGCCGCTGCGTGAGGGCATCGACCTCGGCGTCGGAGCCGACCGAGATCGCGAGGTGCGTCCAGCCCATGCGCTGGGCGCCGGGCTCTGCGACCACGGGCGATTGGGTGCTCGTCGTCATGGCCTCGATGCGCGCGCCGTCGCCCAGGCTCAGGAAGCACGAGGCGAAGCCCTTGGCCGGGTTGACGTACCCCTCGCCGGCGGTGGCGCCGAAGTAGTCGACGTAGAAGCGCTTGCAGCGTTCGAGGTCGGTGGTCCAGAGGGCGATGTGGTCGATGCGGATGCGCATGGGACAGGAGAAATGGAGGGGGTGTGTCAGCCCGTGCGCCAGGGCGCGCGGGCAGGCGACCAATGGTAGGCGATGCGTTCGCGCCCGCTGCCGGGGTGCCGGTCGACCGCGCCGCGCACGAGGCCGTAGCGTTCGTAGAAGCGTTGCGCCTCGGTGTTGGTGACCGCCACGTGCAGCCGCCAGCCGTGCGGCATGCGCACGCAGGCCTCGTCGAGCAGCGCCTTGCCCAGGCCCTGGCTGCGCAGGTGCGGTTCGACGAACAGCTGGGCCACGTATTCGCGCCCCGTCAGCAGCACCATGAAGGCCAGCACCTGGCCGTCGCGCTCGGCCAGCACCACGTCGGCGGGTGGGATGAATTCGGTCTGCACGCGGCGCAGCCAGTGGCCGATGGGCTCGACATGCGCGGCGCCCCGGTTGGCCGACACCCAGGCACGGCGCCAGATGCCCGCGAGCACCATGTTCTCCTCGGGGCCGCCTTCACGCGAGCGCAGTTCGAAGGCAGGAATCTGGGCGGCGGACATGCGGACCATGATAGCCACGCAGGGCGCGGACTGCACCCCGGATGGATCAGCCGTTCAGTGTCTGCGCGTGGTGCGCGATGTGGTCCGCCATGAAGCTCTGGATGAAGTAGTAGCCGTGGTCGTAGCCCGCGTGGCGGCGCAGCGTGAGCGGCTGGCCGGCGGCAAAGCAGGCGGCCTCGAAGGCCTCGGGGTGCAACTGCTCGGCGAGGAATTTGTCGGCCAGGCCCTGGTCGATGAGGATGCCCTGCGGATAGGGCGCCACGGTCTGCGATTGCATCAGCGCGCTGGCGTCGTGCGCCAGCCATTGCGCGCGGTCGTCGCCGGGCTCGCCCAGGTAGCCGCGCAGGGCCTTCTCGCCCCACGGGCACTGGGTGGGCGCGCAGATCGGCGCGAAGGCCGAGAGCGACAGGAAGCGCCCCGGGTGCCGCAGCGCCAGCGTGAGCGCGCCGTGGCCGCCCATCGAGTGGCCGAAGATGCCCAGGCGCTGGCCGTCGATGGGCAGGTGCTGCGCCACCAGTGGCAGCAGCTCATGAACGATCCAGCTTTCCATGCGCCAGTGCGTGGCCCAGGGCTCGGCGGTGGCGTCGAGGTAGAAGCCGGCGCCGATGCCGAAGTCCCAGCTGTCCTTGGCGCCCGGCAGGCCCTCGGGGCCGGCGCCGCGCGGGCTGGTGTCGGGGGCGATGAGCGCCAGGCCCAGGCTCGCGGCCATGCGTTGCGCGCCGGCCTTCACCGCGAAGGTTTCCTCGTTGCAGGTCAGGCCCGCGAGGTAGAGCAGGGCTGGCACGCGCTTGCCCGCGGTCGCGGCTTGCGGCGGCAAGTACACCGAGAAGCGCATCGGCAGGCCGATTTCGTGCGAGCGGTGCTCGAAGAAGCGCTGCACGCCGCCGAAGGCGTGGTGTTCGGAAAGGAGGGTGGGGGTGTTGTCTGTCATGAAGAGGTCGTCTGGCTGCGCAATACGGGTACGAGTTCGGGCACAAGTTCAAGCACGGCGTCCGCGAAGGTGCGCGGCGCTTCCTGCGGCAGGTTGTGGCCCGCGCCGGGTACGAGGCGGTGCGAACGCGGTCCGCTGAAACGGTGGGCATGGGCCGAGGCATCGGCCGGCGGACGCACGCCGTCGTCGATGCCGTCGAAGGTGATGGCGGGCACGCTGATCGCCGGTTGCGCGGCAAGGCGCCGTTCGATGTCGGCATAGGCCGGGTCGCCGGGCACCAGGCCGAAGCGGTGGCGGTATGAATGGATCACCACCTCGACGAAGTCCGGGTGGTCGAAGGCCTCGGCGCTGCGCGCGAAGGTGGCGTCGTCGAATTGCCATGTCGGCGACCAGAGCTTCCACAGCAGCTTCGTGAGTGCCTTGCGGTCCTTCTGCAGGCCGGCGCGCCCGCGCTCGCTGTGGAAGTAGTACTGGTACCAGAGGCTGTGCTCGTTGTCGGGCGTGTCGGGTTCCATCGCCTTGGCGATGTTCTGGATGTTGTAGCTGTTGAGCGAGACCAGCCCCGCGCAGCGTTCAGGCCACAGCGCCGCCACCACGCAGGCGGCGCGGCCGCCCCAGTCGTAGCCGGCCAGCACGGCGCGTTTGATCTTCAGCGCGTCGAGCAGCGCGAGCAGGTCGGCGCCGAACGCCGCCTGTTCGCCCGAACGCGGCGTGGTGTCGCTGAGGAAGCGCGTGGCGCCATAGCCGCGCATGTATGGCACGATCACGCGGCAGCCCTGCGCGGCCAGCATCGGCGCGACTTCGGCGTAGGTGTGGATGTCGTACGGGAAGCCGTGCATCAGCAGCACGGGCGGGCCGTCGGCTGGGCCGGCTTCGTAGTAGGCGATCTCGAGGACGCCCGCTTCGATCTTGCGCAGGGGTTCCATTCTTTCCATCACGAGGTCCTCTCCTGGGAGCGAGCCGATGTCTGTTCCAGAAACACCGCGGAACCGGCTTTGCCGGGCCGCAGGTGTTGCCCCCTGCAAGGGGGTTGGCAAAGCGACACGAAGTGCGCGAAGCCTGGGGGTTAGTAAATGACCACGCCGCGAATCGACTCGCCGCGCTTCATCAGCTCGAAGCCCTTGTTGATGTCCTCGAGCGGCATGGTGTGCGTGATGAGGCTGTCGATATCGATCTTGCCTTCCATGTACCAGTCGACGATCTTCGGCACGTCGGTGCGCCCGCGCGCGCCGCCGAAGGCCGAGCCTTCCCACTTGCGGCCCGTGACCAGCTGGAACGGGCGCGTGCTGATCTCGGCGCCGGCCTCGGCCACGCCGATGATGATGCTGCGGCCCCAGCCCTTGTGCGTGCATTCGAGCGCCTGGCGCATCACCTGCGTGTTGCCGATGCACTCGAAGCTGTAGTCGGCGCCGCCGTCGGTCAGTTGCACGATCGCATCGACCACGTTCTCGGTGGTCTTGGGGTTGATGAAGTGCGTCATGCCGAACTGGCGGGCCATGGCTTCGCGCTCGGGGTTCAGGTCGACGCCGATGATCTTGTCGGCGCCCACCATCTTGGCGCCCTGGATCACGTTCAGGCCGATGCCGCCCAGGCCGAACACCACCACGTTGGCGCCGGCTTCCACCTTGGCCGTGAAGATCACTGCGCCGATGCCGGTGGTGACGCCGCAGCCGATGTAGCAGACCTTGTCGAAGGGCGCGTCCTCGCGGATCTTGGCCAGCGAGATCTCGGGCGCGACCGTGTAGTTGCTGAAGGTGCTCGTGCCCATGTAGTGGAAGATGGGCTTGCCGTCGAGGCTGAAGCGCGAGGTCGCGTCGGGCATCAGGCCCTTGCCTTGCGTGCCACGGATCAGCTGGCACAGGTTGGTCTTGCGGCTCAGGCAGAACTTGCACTGGCGGCATTCGGGCGTGTACAGCGGAATGACGTGGTCGCCCTTCTTCAGCGTGGTGACGCCGGGGCCGACATCGACCACGATGCCCGCGCCTTCATGGCCCAGGATGGCGGGGAAGATGCCTTCGGGGTCGGCGCCCGAGAGCGTGTAGTAATCGGTGTGGCAGATGCCGGTGGCCTTGATCTCGACCAGCACTTCACCGAACTTCGGGCCCTCGAGGTCCACGGTTTCGATGGTCAGGGGTTGGCCTGCTTGCCAGGCGACGGCGGCTTTGGTTTTCATGGGATTGGGTTCTTCAGTGAGCGGAAGGAGAGCGAAAGGGGCAAGGATACCCAGACGGGTCTTCAGGCGGGGCCAGCGGGGAAGATACCCGACATGCCCACAAAGCCCGGCAGGTGACGGAAATCCCAGACCCAGCGGCGCAGCGCGGGAAACTCGTCCAGCGAGATGCCGCCTTCGCCCGCGAGCGCCACGTACGGGAAGCAGGCGAGGTCGGCAATGGTCGGCTCGGGCGCCGCCACAAGCCAGCGCAGGCCGGTGGCGGCGTGCTGCTCGGCGAGGTGATCGTCGAGCACGCGGAAGGCCGCGCGCGCGTCGCGCCGGCAGGCGTCGATGTCCAGGTGCTCGTAGCCCAGCGCGTCGTGCAGCCGGGCGGCCGACGCGGTGCGCGTGATGTCGTCGGCCATGGCGAGCCACATCGCGACCTGGCCGCGCAGCTTCGGATCGGCGGGGTACCAGCGGTGGTCGGCGGTGTCGTAGCGGCTCGCGAGGTAGACCAGGATGGCCTGTGCGTCGCGCAGCACGAAGCCCTCGTCGTCGATCACCGGGAGCTGCCCCAGCGGGTTGATCCGCGCGAGGAAGTCGGCCGACTTGTGTTCGCGCCCGGGATGGAAGTCGACCGGCACGCTCGTGTGGTCCACGCCGAGCCACAGCAGCATCTGGCGCACCTTGAAGCAGTTGCCCGAGAGCGGGTAGTCGTAGAGCCTGACGGTCATGCGGCGACCCTCACGGTGCCGAAGCGCATGCCGCGCTCGCGCAGCCATCGGCGGTAGGTGACGGAGGTGGTATCGCCGCGCGTGGGCGTCTCGGCGCGGCCTTCGAGCGGCATGCGCTTGAAGGCGTGGTTCTCCAGGATCGGCTTGTCCTGCCCGAAGATGGTGTGCTGGAAGGCGATGAGTTCGGCGTCGGTCGACACGTCGTCGAAGTAGGCCAGCAGGGTGTGAGCGATGACGTGCTCGTCGTCCACCGGTTGCAGGAAGAGGCCGATGGCGTCGAGCGCATCGGGGCGGGAGCTCGATTTGTAGAGCATGGCCGAGAAGGGCTGCATCACGCGGTACTTGTAGAACACCTCGCTGCCCGTGTCGTGGGCGGCCGAGGCGCGCGGTTGCCAGAAGCGGCAGTCGGTGGCCCAGATCTCGTCGGTGGCGGCATCGACATCGACGTTGTACTTGGCCACCTCGGTGTGCGGCACTTTGCCGAGGTAGTCGGGGTGCACGAAGGGAAAGTGCGCCATGTCCAGGAAGTTCTCGATCACGCGCAGGCCCGACACCGCCACGCCGAGCCCGCCGCAATCGACGATGCGGCGGCCGGGTTCTGCGTACTCGGGGAATGCGAACAACGGGCGTGCGGGGCGGCCGCTGGGGCAGACCCAGAGGAAGCCGTAGCGCGACTGCACGGTGAGCGTGTCGGCGCCGAGGCGCGCGTGCGGGGTTCCGTCGACGTCGGTGTGCAGGTGCAGGGTTTCGCCGAGCAGCCGTGTGGTGCGCGGCGATCCGCCGGCGGGGCCGACGACGAGCCAGTCGTCGAGCATGTTGGGATCGTCGGTGACGAAGGGCATTTTTTCTTTCTTCTTTTCAGTGCGATGAAGCGGCTTCGATCTCGCTGCGCAGCTGGCGCGCGGCGAGGTGCACGCGGGCCATCGCGTCGGAGCCGGGCGCTGCGTCGGCCCACAGGTGCAGGAAGCTCAGTTGCGGCTGGGCGTCGAGTAGCAGCGCTACGACGGGCGTGCCGTCCAGCGTGCCTTGCCATGCGCCGGGCGTTTCTGTCGTGGGAGCGAAGCCGCGTCGGTCGAGCGCATCGCGCACCCCGGACGCAGCCGCGCGCAGGGTCAGCGTGCGGGCGAGGTGCCAGCCCGCGGGCACGGCGGCGGCCAGTTCAGGCGGTGCGGGCGGGCCATCGGCCGCAAGGCGCACCCACAGCATCCCCGCAGCGTCCGCCGTGGCATACACCTTGGCGCAGACGTTGCGCGGCGCCTGCATGGCCGGGTGCGCGGGGATGCGCACGCACGCGCCGCTGCCGGCCTCGTACTGCCAGCCGTGGTACGCGCAGGCCAGGCGGTCATCGATCACCTGGCCGAGCGTGAAGCGCACGCTGCGGTGCGGGCAGCGGTTCTCCCAGGCCTGCGGCGTGCCGTCGGCCGCGCGCCACAGCGCGAGCTCCTGGCCCTCGGCAAAGCCGGCGACGATGTTGGCGCCGGCGCGCACCTCGGCGGAGGGGGCGACGGGATGCCAGGTGACAGAGGCGTTCATGTT